>NZ_JBGJZO010000018.1:0-96233 GCF_042610485.1 Paenibacillus oryziterrae
ATCCGCTCGACTTGCATGTATTAGGCATGCCGCCAGCGTTCGTCCTGAGCCAGGATCAAACTCTCCAAATTGGTATTTAGAAAGAACGATAGCTCATTTTGAAACTGACGATTCATTAAATGAATCAATAAAAATTAACGCGTTCCATTTGTTCAGTTTTCAAAGAACTTGCTCCCGGCAGTTGAGTAATTTATCTCGTGCACAGGAATTATAGGATAACATCTTTACTACTTCGTTGTCAACTTATTATTTCATCACGTCTTTTTCAAAACCGCGATGTCTCATAAGCACAAGAGATAATATAACATGCCATTTCAATCTTGGCAACCCTTTTTATTTCTTTACCGTTATGCTTCACTTGTAGCCAAAATAGGGGCCAGTTATGGGCTGCCATTCTTCTGCGGATTGGAGGCTTCATTCTATTGTCCAGCTTTATGGTCACTGATATCTATACACAGAGGCTGTACCTCGGACATCTAATTGACTGGGCCGGGATTTCAAGCGTGTTCATTCCCTGCGGCTTATTCCTCTGCCGGGGCTGCTGGCACTCCTGCTGCCTAACGATGAAAAACCGGAGTAATGGACTGCGGATTAAAGGGTGAAAATGAAGCTCACTATCCTGTTTTTTAGGGAGAGCGGGCTTTTTTAGGTCTTGCATCCCGGATATTATTCAAAGCAGAAATTTTGATGTACAATTAATTAAAAGTTGAAATAGATGATGCCACTCTGAACGATGGGAGGACTCCCGGTGAAGAAAGGTTTAGCACGATTCCGAAAAGGTTACGGGAAAAAGCTTGTCTCTATCCATAAGTGGAATGCCTGGCTGGTATTGTTTCTGGCGCTTAGCGGTCTGATGCTGCTCGGGGGATTTTGGCGTGAAGTACTTGGTGAAGGCCGGGTATGGTTGAAGTGGAGTCATATTGTATTCGGATTAGTCTTGCTTCTTCCTGTCATCTACTATTTATTGCTTGCGGCAAAGCATTGGAAACAGCTCAAAGGACGCACCTCGCAAAAAGCCAATGTTATTGCTGTTCTGGCACTGCTCATCGGCTGGATTGTATCAGGTATTGTCTTATGGCAATTCAAGATGGCCGGACCACGCGCTGCCAATGCCGCATTGTTTATCCACGACCTTCTTACATGGATAGGATTGCCCATTATCATCTACCACTCGATCACCCGGACGAAATGGCTGAAGGAGCCAAAAAAACGTGTGATCCAAGCTACTGTTGAAGAGCCCGGGGAGGGCTCGGCTATTCCAGTCAAACCGAATGCCAAAACCCCCGCCACTCCACAGCCCGTGTACACACGCCGCAGCTTTATCAAGCTCGCCGTTGGAGCGGGGCTGGCGGTAACACTTGGTCCTACCTTTGGACGTTGGCTGGGACAATCCTTTAGTCTGCCAGGAGTTAATGACGAGGCTGTAAACAACGCAAATACCCTCCTACCTGAACCCATCCCTCTTCCGGAGTCAGCTCCTCCAATTGGCGGCGGTGCAGATGGACATTTCCGCGTATATACAGTGACGGATATCCCCTCCTTTGACAATTCCAACTGGTCTTTTACCGTGGATGGCCTGGTAGACAAGAAGTTCAGCTGGAACTGGGAGCAATTCGTACAGCTGCAACGGGAGGTTCAGGTGAGCGATTTCCACTGTGTGACCGGCTGGTCCGTGTACAAAAATACCTGGGAGGGCATCCCGCTCGCCAAACTTTTGGGGATGGCCGGCGTCCAGAATCAAGCAACAACCGTAAAACTGTACTCGGGCGATGGTGTCTATACGGACTCCCTAACGATTGAACAGGCATTAATGGAAGATATTATGGTAGCCGTAATGCATGACGGCAAACCTATTACCAATCAGCTAGGCGGCCCTGTACGACTTGTAGTCCCGCAAATGTATGCCTACAAATCTGTGAAATGGCTAAACCGGATTGAACTTATCGAAGGCGATCACATTGGTTATTGGGAGGAGCGGGGATACGATATCGATGCGTGGCTTCCGGATGCGAAACGGGTATAAGTCACAAAACAAACTCCCGCATGGATATCAGCATGTGGGAGTTTGTCTGTCTAGCTATTCTATTTCCTTAAAAGATGCGTCATAGAGACGGAACATGGTCTTATAACCGGATTCGTCTATTTTGATGCCAACGTCCAGCCGGCCTGTAATCTGAAGAGGCCCGGACTTGTGCCTCAGCTTCACATCATCAGGGACAAAAACAATCATAATCTTGTTCCAATACGTCTCGTCGCCATTATCAAAAGGGCATTCGGCTCCCGGCTCTGGAATCAGCAGGAACCAGCGTTTCTCGAAGGATAGCACCTCTCCCATAAAGCCTTTAATCGTTACTGTACTCCCATGGAGATCCCAAAAACGTTCTGAAGGCCGGGTCTGATTCTCACCGTCAAAAAAATCCGACCAGCCAATCTCAGTTATCCCCTGCGAATTCGATTTTGGAATGCTTGTTGTTCGAGCGAGCGGAGCCGTTGATTTCTGTTCTTCACCGCTACCCGCCTGATCTCCAACAGCAATTTCTTTAGTACCGGACTGCGTCTGTATTTGAGATACCGGTTTTGCATTGCCGGAATGCGCCTGTGCCTGAGAGACCGGTTTTGCAGTATTGAACTGTGTTTGTGATGTTGTGGTTATGGTGTTCGCGGCAGTCTGCTTTTGAGGTGTAACTGTTGGTGTTGGTGCTGCTTTTATTGACTGCAGTGCAGATGCCTTTTGAACCTTATCTTCCGAACCGGAAGCCGGAGAGCTAGCCGCAGCTTCGTTGTCAGCGTCAGGAGTAATGGATGGAAGACTCGATGCGACTGTTGCCGCTTCACTATTGGTATACGTATTTTGAGCGCCGGAAATCACACCCGTTGCCGGGTCAGTGGCTTGTGGAGAAGCAGTTACGGCTATTGCCTCCTCACCTGGATCAGCAAAATCACTAACCGCAGCAAAGGATTCCCCTCCGTTAGCCTCCTCATTGTTCTGTCCGCATCCCTGCAGAAGTCCAATCACACTTACCATAGCCACTAAGACCAGACCCCGCCTTATTCCCTTTATCTTCAAAAGAGCCGACCTCCTAGGATTTAAAAAGAGCCAACGGGCTAAGCCGATACATTCTAAACGCAGGCCCGATCGAAGACAACAATCCAATGAGCAAGGTTCCTACAGCAATCATCCCGTGATTAGCCGTCAAATGAAACGGTTCAATCTGAATTCCGGCTTGAGCAAACAAGGCATCCTGAAGCAAATAAGCTCCCAAATGTCCCAGCACCAGACCCAGCACCAGACCTGTAGCAGTTATCAAAAGTCCTTCGCTTGTCAATGTCATCCATACATATCCCCTGGATTTTCCCAAGAGACGAAGCAGTCCTACATCTTTGGTTCGTTCACCGGCCGCAGCAATCAGGGACAATAAAATAGAAATGGCTGCAAGTACAACACATAAAGACGTCAGAATTCCAATAAGCCGTGAGCCTTGATCTACTGCATTTACCACATCAGAGACAGCCTTACTGGTATATGTGGCTTGTACTCCATTCGACCCGTCGAGCTCTTTTTTAAGATCATGAGCGCCGAGCAGACTGCCAGGCTTCACCAATACTGCTGTAATTTCTCTATCATCAGCTTCCAGTCCATGAACAGCCCAGGCATAATCTACTGTTGTGAAAATAGCCCGATCATCAGGCGTATTCAGATGGGGCAGTATGCCTACGACCGTATAACGAAAGCTCTCATGACTATGCCCCTCACCCTCATGTGCCTCTTGCTCCTCAGCACCGGCATGTTCATCTTCGAGGTGCCCCTCCTGGACAAGACCGTGCGCTCCATTGAAAACATCACCCACCTTCAAATTCAACATACGGGCAATATATGAGCCAACAATGGCCTCACCAGTCTTCCTAAACAGAGTTCCCTGCTCCAGATGGCGATCTCCATAACGGGTTAAAAAATACTCCGGATCTATGCCTACTATCGGAAATCCGTTGTGATTATCTCCTGTTGTCATTGCATAAGCCTTATCTACACCAGCATCCGCTTTAGCCTGCTCCAGTACCGAAAGCGGAATATTGCCGGTAGGAGCGCCGATATGATAGAACGTATTCAGCACAAGCTGGGTTTCGCTGCCCTCTGCGCCAATGACAAGATCAAATGGGCCATATCCCTTCTCCGCCCCCTGCTCTACACTATCCTGCGCTAGAGATGCCAATACAATAAATGCAACGGTGACTGCGACTGCACAGATCGTGAGCAGAGATAAAAACCGGCGATGCAGCACATTGCGGAGGGTAAGTTTAAAAAGACTCATTCCCTAATCTCCTTCCGCTCGTCCCTGCAACAAATGCACTTCCGTTAACCCCGTAATTACGGTTAATATCCAAAATACTCAGGCATACCGGAAAGCGCCGTGCCATATTCAAATCATGGGTGACAACAATTAGAGTTTGAGATTCACTGGACCGAAGATGGAGTAAAAGGTCAGCAATCTCATCTGCTGTCTCCCAGTCCAAACTGCCAGTAGGTTCATCAGCAAGCAAAAGAGGCGGATCATTAACAAGAGCGCGTACAATTGCTACGCGCTGCTGTTGACCACGGGATAACTGGGAGGGAAGGTGGCTGCTGCGGTCCTGCAGCCCCACCTTCTCCAGCCAATTACCGATGAGCTCATTCTTTTGTTTAGCTGATAAGCGCTTGGTCAGAGCAATTTCAATATTCTGCTGAACCGTCAGCGAAGGAATGAGATGGAAATCCTGCAGCACATATCCGATTTGGCGGGCCCTGAGCTTATCCCGCTCCGCCTCCTTCAGTTGATGCAGTGGAACATCATCCAAAACTATTTCTCCCTTGTCCGGCTGCAAGATTCCGCTGATTAGATGGAGCAGTGTACTTTTACCACTGCCACTGGGGCCGGTAATCGCTACTTTCTCCCCCTTGCCCACATGCCATTCCGCAATATCGAGGATCGGCAGGGAACGCCCATCTATCCGAAATTGTTTCTCCAGACCGCGAATAACCAGCACTAAACTTCACTCCTATCGTAATACAATCCGTTCGGAGAGCGTATCCCATTTCAAGGTTTTACCCGTCAAATCACTGAATGCTGAAAGCGGGAGATACAACTTACCGTTATCAATATCCACCGTGTATGAAGTTGTGCTGCCGTTCAGAGTTGCAGTTTTGGCCGTCAGGTTCACGGTGACAATGTTTTTGCCAATGGTAAGAGTTACTGCTGAAGCATCACCGTTAAAGGTTCCGTCCAGTGCTTTAACCAGAGCATCGGCAGGATAGAGAACCTCGTTCTCCCGGTTGATTTTAAATTTAGGATAGACATATTTGGATTGAAGTTCGGAAGATCTCTTATCCAGGTCAACGCCGATAATGCTTGCCCCAACCTTGGCGATTTGGGTGTTGTCTACCTGGCCCTTGATCTTATCAGCCATCGGTCCGTATGCCCAAATCCCAACATCCACCGCGGAGTGCCCATGACCGGACCAGCCGACTAGCAGGCGTTTGGAGATCACAGCGTTATAAGCTCCTTCGCGTTTGTAAGAAGAACCGTCCCCCGCCATAATCTGCTGAATCTCTGCATCAGTAAGATCAGTAATCCAAGTATTTGCGGTTACGATGCTGCGAATTTCTTCAGGTGTCTTGGCCGCTTCAAGTGAAGCTGCAAGGCTTTCGGAAGAGTGCTTTTGCTTATCCCAAAGATCGATGTTGACTTCGTAAATGTTGTCCCGGGACAGGGAGAGTCCGCCCGTTTCATGATCCGCCGTTACTACAACGGAGGTATTGCCGTCTTTTTTCGCGAATTCAATGGCTGCCTTAAAGGCGGCATCAAAGTCGAGCACCTCTTGCACCATAGTCGGCAGATCGTTGGCATGTCCGGCATGGTCGATCCGTCCGCCCTCGATCATCATCACGAAGCCATCTTTATCTTTTGAGAGAATATCCAGCGCTTTCGTGGTCATTGCTGCAAGGTTCGGGATTTCAGGCGTGCGGTCTGGAACATAAGCTACGTGGGAGTTGCCGAACAAACCGAGTACTTTTGTCGTATTCGCCGGAAGGGAGTTAAGGCTTGTGGTATTCTCTACAACCGTATATCCCTTCGCCTGGAAGTCAGGCAGCAGGTTTTTATCCGTGCGTTTGCCTTTCTCGGCTGTCGTTACAAAAAACTGCTTGCCTCCACCTAAAAGAACGTCAACGCCACTCTCCAGGTATTGCGAAGCGATGGCCGATTCATTATCGCGGTTCCGGACGTGGGAAGCATAAACTGCTGGTGTAGCATGAGTAATTCTGGCCGTGGTTACCAGCCCTGTAGCTTTGCCGGTATTCTCAGCTGCTTCAATAATTGAGGCAAAAGGCTTCGAGACGTCCTCATTGGATACACTGATGCCTGCATTATATGTCTTATGGCCTGTTGCAAAAGCCGTTCCTGCAGATGCGGAGTCGGTTACGATACCAGAAACGATTTTGCCGCCGTCTTCACCGCGATCCGCGTATGTAGTGGCTTGCCCGACATAGTAAGGATCTAAACTAAGATGGCTGATGCCTTTCGTATACTGCTGAAAATAACGTGCGGCGGAGACTTGGGCGGGTCCCATGCCATCGCCAATCAGAACGATAAGATTTTTGGACTGGGCTTTGGCGGGAGCCGGTGTTTTCGTTGTGCTAGTTGCTGCTCCGACGATAGTAGTGCCTGATACCAATGCTACTGCTAATCCACTGACTACCATACTCTTCATGAATTTATTCATTTCGTTCCCCTTCCTGTTATCGAGATCTCATCAAGCTTACCTCTGGAAGATTAACGAATTGTCAAATATAGTAACCTAATAGATTAAATTTTTACTATTTTATCAATTTTGTAAAGGCTCATGCCGTACGGATTAACTTATAACTGAAGACTCATTCAATAAAGCGCCGAGGGGGGTGAAGAAATCAATAGACTGTTCAAGTAACTATTCCAGGATGGAAATATTGAAAAAGTACACAAGCTGCGTGGTAGAGATAATATGAATGTATATGAAAAACAGCAGCCGCCCTGTGATCAGGACAGCTGCTGTTTGTCTTATAAACCTAAGGTTCCTCTGTAAAGGTAATCCTTGGGTTAGGAGGTTTGAAGTTACGACTGGTTCGCTCGAATTTACCTTGAAAAACTGGAGGTAATCTCAAGGGGAGGGCGTGTTTTGAACGTTTACATGGAATAATCGGCGCTAAATTAAGAATTACGCTCAACAAAGTTTATTTTACAGTAGATTAGCGGTACTTTTTCCTGTTAATTTATCTTCGAAATAGGAATCTCGTTATTTAACGGTACTTTTTCCTACTAATACACTTTTACGGTGATAATACGCCCGTGTTGTTAACTGATATGGCCAACAGGTGGGTAACATGCCTGCCGCAATCTGCTGGACCTACCAGGAACCGTTGAACTACTGGGAACTGCTAGCCTACGAGTAACTCCGGGACTGCCGGGTTCTCCATTGGTGCAAGAAAACAGGCTGGTACTTGCGTCTTGTCTTGTGGATTGGAAGGATGGCCTTTAACCGTTCAGAAGCCGCAGCAATTCTTCCTCGTCCTCGATGACTTGAATGCCAAGCTGCTGCGCTTTAGCCAGCTTGCTGCCAGCTTTTTCACCGGCGATCACGAGATCCGTCTTCTTGCTGACGCTGCCGGAAACTTTCGCTCCCAGTGCTTCCAGCCGCGCAGCCGCTTCCTCACGCGAAAGCTGCTGCAGCGTTCCGGTCAGGACGACTGTTTTACCGCTGAAGAAAGAATCCGTACTAACAACACGCGGTGCCTCAGGCGCCTTGGCTTCAACACCGAGTGCCAGCATGCGCTGAATGCTCGTAACTACAAAAGGATCGGAGAAAAAGCCCACGATACTCTCGGCAACAATGCCTCCGACATCTGGCAGACCCGTTAATTCCTCGACGTCCGCTTTCATTACAGCTTCCAGACTGCGGAAATGATCGGCCAGCATCCGGGTAGTCGCTTTTCCGGTATTCGGGATGCCCAGGGCATAAAGGAACGAAGCCAAATCCCGGCCTTTGCTCTGTTCCAGCGCCTGAATGAGATTACTTGCTTTCTTCTCTCCGAAACGTTCCAATGTTACAAGCTGCTCGAAGGTAAGTTCATACAGGTCTGCTGGCTCACGTACGCTCAGTTCCTCATGGAGCTGCCCCGCTGTTTTTTCACTGAAGGTCTCAATATCCATGGCGTCTCTGGAGGCGAAATGAGTAATGCGGCTAATAATTTGCGGCTTACAGTCCAGCTTATTGTTGCAGAACAGGTGCGCGCCACGCATCTCCAGCGGAAATCCGCAGGCCGGACATTGCTCAGGAAAGATAATCTCTCCGCCATCATTCTCTTCTGTTACCTTACCAAGAATTTCCGGAATAACATCGTTCGAACGCCGAATGAAGACGCGAGTGCCCAAGGCAAACTTCAGATTCTTGCGTTCAATATCTCCGACATTGTTCAACGTACAGTTCTGCACCGTCACACCGGCAAGCTCTACTGCCTCAACACGGGCCAGTGGAGTTACTTTGCCGGTCCGGCCTACATTCCAGCTCACGGATTCCAGAATGGTCGTGGTCTCTTCTGCCTCGAATTTGTACGCTACCGCCCACCGCGGGAACTTGTCCGTATAGCCCAGCACTTCACGCGTACGAAAATCCGTGATTTTAATGACTGCTCCGTCGATGAGATAATCCAAGCCGGAACGCTTCTCTACAATCTCAGCAAGCTGCTCGGCCACATCTTCAAAATTGCTGAAGTACGTCAAATAAGGATTTACTTTAAATTGGTTACTGCGCAGGAAGTCCATCATTTCCTGATGATCGGCGAACTGCACCCCTTCCGCATAACCCACATTATAGAAAAATGCGTTCAGCCGGCGCTCGGCCGTCGTCTTAGGATTCAGGTTCCGGAGGGCTCCGGCTGCCCCGTTACGGGCATTCTTCAACGGTTCTGCCGCCCGGGTATTATAATCTGCGAGCACCGACAGATTCATGATGCCTTCGCCTTGTACCTCGATTACGCCTTCTTTAAAAGGAATCGTCAGCGGAACGGATTTAATCGTCTTCACCTGAGCAAGAATTCCTTCCCCCGTTACCCCGTTACCCCGCGTAGCCGCCTGCACAAGCACACCATCGCGGTAAGTCAGGTTAAGGGTTAAGCCATCGAACTTCAGCTCCACGGCATAAGAAGGATCCGGGAGTGGATGATCCGGATTGCGGGTGTTGTAATCATTCACCAGCTTCAGCACTCGGGTATTCCAACTGCGGAGCTGCTCCACATTCTGTGCTTTATCAAGACTCCAGAGCGAGGCCAGGTGGCGGTGAGGGGTGAAGCCTTTCAGCAGTTCCCCTCCAACCCGCTGCGTAGGAGAATCCGGGAGTATAAAGCCGGATTCCGCTTCCAGTGCCACAAGCTTGTCATATAAAGCATCGTATTCCTTATCGCTGATCTTGGGCGCATCCAGGGTGTAATAGTGATAGTTAAGTTGATTCAGTTCCGCCACAAGCTCTTCCATCGTATGCATCAGATCCATGCGGGAATATTCCTCCGTCCATATATTTCGTATGGTCTAGCGTGATCCAAAAGTAAACATCTTACTCCTGCTGAAGACGCCTTATTCCACTTTAGAGATCGGCGCAAATCCGGCGAGCAGCCGCTTGATGCCTACCGGCGCCGGGAAAGCGATCTGCAGCTCGGTATCATTGCCGCTGCCTTTAACGGAGACTATGGTGCCCACACCCCATTTACCATGGGATACTTTGTCGCCCGACTTGAAGCCGCCGGATTCTCCAGCCGCTGCTCCGGACGCACGCTGCGCTCCGGTGCCGGAGGTGACCACTACGCGGTTGTTGCCTGCTGCGAGCGGGCTTGCCTTGGCGGTGCTGCCGCCAAGCGATGATGCTGCAGCGGATGCCGATGAACCTCCGCCGCCGAAGTTGCCACGCCCTCCGCCGCCGAAGCCACGTCCGCCATAAGCCCCCCCTACATCCGTACCGCCCCGCCGGAATCGGTCAGAGGTCATCACGGTGTCTTCCTTCAATTCTTCCGGAATCTCTTCCAGGAAGCGGGACGGCGGATTCGCCGTTGTCCGTCCGAACAGAGTACGCATGCGCGCGCAGGAGAGGAACAGCTGCTTCTCTGCGCGGGTAATTCCCACGTATGCCAACCGGCGTTCTTCCTCCAGCTCCGCATTATCCTGGAAAGCACGGCTGTGCGGGAATACGCCTTCTTCCATACCTACGATAAAGACGGTCGGGAATTCCAGACCCTTGGCACTGTGCATGGTCATGAGCACTACTGCGTCACTGCGTTCTTCATCGTCGTTCACACTGTCAATGTCGGCGATAAGTGCAAGATCAGTGAGGAAGGAAACCAGAGATTTATCTTCATTATTCTTCTCGAACTCCATAGTCACTGACAGGAACTCATCGATATTCTCCAGCCGGGCACGTGATTCAAGTGTGTTCTCCGTCTGCAGCTCGATCCGGTATTGGGACAATTCTAATATCTTCTCTGTCAATTCAGTAACGGAGAGGAATTCCACCATCCGGTGCAGCGCCTCGATCATATCGTAGAACTCTACGAGCGCATTCCGGGTCTTACCGGCAAAGCCCAAATCGTCCACGGTCTCCAGAACCCGGAAGATGGAGACTCCGCGTTCCGCTGCTGCAGCAGCCAGCTTGCCCACCGTTGTATCGCCCAGTCCACGCTTGGGAACATTGATAATGCGCGTCAGGCTGATATCATCATCCGGATTGGACAGAAGGCGAAGGTAAGCCAACAGATCCTTAATTTCTTTGCGGTCGTAGAACTTGATCCCGCCCACAATCTGATAAGGGATGTCGGATTTAATCAGAATTTCCTCGATCACCCGGGACTGGGCATTGGTCCGGTAGAGAATGGCATGACTCTGGTAGTTCTTGCCGAGCTTCACATTCTTGCTGATCTCCCCGGTTACGAAATACCCTTCATCATGTTCGGAGTCCGCACGGTACACTTTGATCTTCGGACCGTCTTCGGAGTCCGTCCACAGCTTCTTAGGTCTGCGGCCCGTGTTCAGCGCAATTACGCCGTTTGCTGCATTTAGAATATTTGAAGTGGAACGGTAATTCTGTTCCAGCAGGATGACTTCGGCTTCCGGGTAATCCTCTTCAAAGTTCAGAATGTTGGAGATGTCCGCTCCGCGCCAGCGATAGATTGACTGGTCACTATCACCGACTACACAGATGCGATGATGGCCGTCCGCCAGCATTTTACACAGCATATACTGCGCACGGTTCGTATCCTGGTACTCATCCACATGAATGTATTTAAATTTCTTCTGGTAGAAATCCAGTACTTCCGGAACATCCTTGAACAGCTGGATGGTCAGCATAATCAGATCGTCAAAATCAAGAGAGTTGTTGCTCTTCAGACGTTTCTGGTATTTCTTATAGACCTTGGCTACGAGTCCCTCCAAATAATCGCCGATCTTCATTTCATATTGCTCAGGAGTAACCAGTTCATTCTTCGCCGTGCTGATCATAGCCTGAACAGCTTTCGGTTCAAACTTCTTCGTATCAATATTCAGATCCTTCATGCAGTTACGGATAACGGAGAGCTGATCACTGGAATCCAGAATAGAGAAATTAGATGTAAAACCGATACGCTCAATGTCCTTACGCAGGATGCGCACACACATCGAGTGAAAGGTCGATACCCAAATGTCCCGGCCCTCAGGTCCGACCAGACGGGAGACACGTTCCTGCATTTCCCGGGCAGCCTTATTCGTAAAAGTAATTGCGAGTATCGCCCACGGTGGAGCTTTGCGGCTGGCAATCAGCCAAGCGATACGGTGCGTAAGCACACGGGTCTTCCCGCTCCCCGCTCCGGCCATAATAAGCAGCGGATTCTCGGTGGATTCCACCGCCTGCCGCTGGGGAGGATTGAGCCGGCTTACGGCTTCTTGTATGTTAACAAGTTGCATGTTGAACATGCTCCTTTCCAAATAGAAGTGAATGTAAAACTAAGACCAGGGCTCCGTCTTCTTGACAGCCTGAACCGTAAGCAGTGCCTGCTGAATATCACGATATATAATATTGCCCACAACAACAGTGTCACATAAGGCTGCAGCCTGTTCTGCCTCAGCTTCAGTGGTAATGCCGCCTCCATAAAAAAGCTGTGCATGCTCCACAGACTCCCGTACGCTCCGCACTGTCTCCATATCTCCAAATCTGCCGCTGTATTCCAGATAAACGATGGGCAGAGACATTAGCTTATCCGCAATTTGGGCATAGGCTTCCGCTTCTTCGGCGGTAAGAGCAGTCTCCGCTCCGGTGAGCCGTGCCACAGAGGAATCCTCATTAAGCACGATATAACCTTCCGTCAGCAGCAGCTCCCACGGGATAAAACTGCCGTACCGCTCAATCGCCCGGCGGTGATGGCCTACAATCCAGGAGGGGTCCGGGGTATTCAGCACCATAGGTATCATATAGAGGTCAAAGCCGGGAACGGCCGCTTCCAGATCCGACACTTCCAGCGCACAAGGCAGGCCAAAATGGCGCACACGGGACAGAAGGTCCACCGTATTCTCGTAGGTTACCCCTGTAGAGCCGCCAATCAGGATGGCATCACTGCCTGATAAGCAGACAGACTCCAGTGCCTCATCGCTAATGGACCGGTCCGGGTCCAGCTTGAACACATGCCGCCACGGCTTTATCTTTGACTGAATTGATTTCATCTAGTTCATCCTTATTATTCATTTGAACACATCAAAACGCTCTTGCCGGGGCAAAAGTTATAAATCTAGTCTATGTCAGGAGGGGTAGCCTGTCAATTTACTACAACAAAAAAATGCGAACATTTCTTCGCATTTTTTTCACAAGATATGTATAGACTACATTTCACTTTCCGAGATGAAATCTGTGTAGAAGCCGTCGACTCCCATACGGGAGAGCTTGCGTATTTCTTCCTGGTCATTGAGTGTGTGGACGTAGACATTCGATCCGGCATGCTTCAAAGCTTTGACGAATTTGCTTGTCGCCCGGTTAACGGGCATCGTAATATCAACACCGCGCTCCTTCGCAAAGCTAATCACCTGATCATCACTGTCCTGCGATTCGTATAACGTATAGATGATATGAGGGAAAGCATAAATATCATTCAGCTCATCAAGCATGGGACGATTGTAGATTTGCGGAACGATCCGCGTTAGCAGAGCAGGATCACGGCGTCTTGCCGCATCTGTCAGCATCTGAAATTCCTGCATCATCAGGCCGGAGTCAAACTCCTTGGTATCTGTCACGATGTATATATCGGGATAATGCTGCATCAGATCCAGAATCTTCTCAAAATCCAGCGGAGTATACAGATCAAGAATAGGCGTCTTCATAAACTGATCATAATCCAGTACTGTTCCCTGCTTGTCGACAGGCAGCACCTCCAGTTGACCAAGCAGCTCACTCATATAGGTTGTCCATTCATGCCGGGCCACAAGCTTGCCATCCGCCGTCAACAGAAGATCGGTCTCAAAAATCCGTGTGCCCTGTTCATAATTAGCGACAAAGGCCTCAAACGAATTCGTATAGGTGTGGCCGTTAATACCACCCATGGCGTGAGCCACGATGCGGTAATCATCAAATTCGGTACCGGAATCCTTCTCCTCCCAGGGTGCAAGCGTGATAACCACCAGCAGCCCGAAGGAGAGGAGCATAATAACAGATGCGAGGATCTTTTTATTGTTCATCATTTAGAATTCCTTTGCAGATCAGCAAGACTGATTTAGTAGGCGTTCTTATTGATAAATCCGTTATGAATCGTTTTGACGATAATCCGTATATCAAACAGCAGCGACCAATTCTCAATATAAAAAATATCATGTTTAATCCGGTCTTCGATCGAGGTGTCCCCGCGGAGGCCGTTACTCTGCGCCCAGCCCGTAATCCCGGGCCGCACATGATGTTTAACCATGTATTTCGGAATTTCGCCGCGGAACTGCTCCACATAAAAAGGACGTTCCGGTCGCGGGCCTACCACGCTCATATGTCCCATAAGCACATTAAAAAACTGCGGCAGCTCATCCAGGCTGGTCCGGCGGATAAAAGTTCCGAACCGGGTCCGGCGGGGATCCTCCGGGGTACTCCATCCCGTATCCTCTTCACCATCCTGCTGAAGCCGCATGGAACGGAACTTGTACATCATGAAGTTGCGGCGGTTCAGGCCGACTCTCTCCTGCTTAAAGATCACCGGTCCCCGGGAGGTAATCCGGACACCCATGGCAACAATAATCATAATCGGCAGCGTGACGATGATGGCGAAGAGTGAGAAGAGAATATCGAAGATTCTTTTGGACAAGCGGTTGCCTGTCATATCTAAAGGAATATCACGGACATTAATCATCGGCATGCCGGCAAAGTTATCGAAATAAGGACGGGCCGGCAGATAGTCGAAGAAATCCGGAATAATCAACGTCCGTACACCCGCGCTCTCACAAGCGGCAATAATCGCCGGATATTTGAAATGGGCATCCAGCGGCAGCGCCAGAATAACCTCGTCGATAGGCATACTCTCCAGCTTCTCAGACAGCTCGTCCACCGTTCCAAGGATCGGTTTGTACTTCCGCTCCTCAATCCCGTCCCATCTCTGGTAATCATCCAGGAAGCCGACGGCTTCATACCCGAGTTCAGGGTACAGTTCCAGATTGTTGTAGAATCTTTTACCCAGCGTACCCGCACCGAGAATCAGCACAAACTGCCGGTTGTACCCTTTTTCACGAAACGATATAAGAATCTTCTTCAGCACGAAACGGTACAGCATTGTTAAGAACAGGTTGAAGGTCATATAAATCGCAAGATACATCCGCGAAATATCCAGTTCCTTCACAAAAAACATCAGGCCCAGAACTACAAAAATACTGAAGATGTGGACCTGAAAAATTTTGAGGGATTCATCGGCAAACCGCTTTTTGCGTTTCGGCAGGTAGAGAGACACTACAACCCCTGTCAGAACAGCGACCATCCCGTAAATCAAACTCCAGTAAGCATAGGACTCTACCGGAAGCGGGTTGATATAGGGAATCCAGCCGCTTCTGAATTTAAGCCACCACGCGATCAAAAAGGAGAGCTGGATCACGGCAAAGTCTGCAACCATATAAAGTTGTGTCAGAAACCGCTGATTCCGGCGGATCATAATTTCACCTCTTCACTCGTTTGGGACTTCAGGGTAGCATCGGATGCCGCCGACAGACTCTGTGCTGGAAGAACTGCCGGCTTCGGAGCGACCAAGGCATTCTTAAGCAGCGCTGCTGCGAATTTCATGGCAATTCCCGCGTATACCGCACTGTTCACCAAAATATTGTAACGTTTGCTGTAGTGCTTACGGTGGAATAATACCATGGCCCGGTGAAACTCATAGACAATCTTAAACGGTCTCCGCCGGGCGCTGCCGCCCTTTAAATGCACAATACTTGTTCTCGGATAATAATAAATACCCCAACCGGCTTCTTTAATCCGGTAACACCAGTCCAAATCCTCACCGTACATAAAAAAATTCTCATCCAGCCCGCCCACCTCAGCAACCGTCTCCCGTCTGACCAGCATAAACGCGCCAACCAGACTGTCTACCGGGTATTCAGCATCCGGGTCAAGATATCCGAGCTGATAGCCGTTAAAGCGGGGCCGGTCCGGGAACATTGCACTAAAGCCGAAGGCATAATAAAACGAAGCTGAGGGAGTAGGAAATCCTCTCCGGCAGGCCTTATCGAGCGAACCATCCGGCAGGATCAGCTTGCATCCTGAAGCACCCAAGTCGGGCCTGCGGTCCATTAAGGAAATCATCGTCTCCAGCGTGTCTGTTCGTACAACGGTATCTGAGTTCAGCAGCAAGATATATCTTCCCTGTGCTGCCGCCATCCCCTGATTATTAGCCCGGGCAAAGCCGGTGTTCTCCTGATTAGCTATGAGCGTAATATCCGGAAACTCAGTTCGAATCGTCTCTACGGAATGATCCCGGGAGTTATTATCTATTAATATAATTTCATAGGAATATTTCGTTTCTGAAGCATACACCGACCTTAGACAGTCCGTCGTCAGGCGGCAGGTGTTGTAATTAACTATGATGATGCTGACATCGGCATTCACACAGGCGCACTCCTGACATTTATAGTAATCTATCGACAATAATTATAGCACAAAACCTTCCCAAGAAGACCGTGACCGGCAGGAAGGTTTTGTAAGATATACATATAGACTGACACTACCTCATCCGTTGTTCAGCTTGTTAATCCTGCTCTGAATCAGCTTCCGCTTTCTGCTTAAAACGGAAAGTTGAGAGAAGAACAACCACCATGCTTTTATCAGACCCGGTTCTCTAAGCAGCATGTAGCCAAATGCTGCCGTTTCATAGGGAAGCGACAAGAGGAGTGTCTTCATCAGACTCCGTGCCGGCTCGTTTTTATAGATCATTTTATAACGGTTAATATAAGAAATTCTACGGATAAACATCGCCTTGCCGCTCCGTCCGGACGGTTTCCATCCGCGTTCATGATACCCTAGCGCATCGGCATCGAAATACCCGTGCCAGCCCATGAGCTCCGCTCTCCAGGCCACATCGACATCTTCCTTGTATGCAAAAAAATCAGCGTCGAAAAACTCCCCTTCCACACTGATATCCTCAATCATCCGCCGTGAATACATCGCTGCAGCGCCGGATACGCCGAATACTCTACCCGATTTAGTCCAGTCACTTGCAAGCTGGCCCGCCCCACGGTCAAACGCCCTGCGGGCTTTGTTCATCGTCAGCCCTGTGCTGTCCACAATTTCCGGTTGTGCCTTCAGCACCAGCTTGCCTGTGCCACTTCCGATTTCCGTATCTTCTTCCAAACGCCGGACCAGCCTTGAAACATAGTCAGGGGCAAGGGTCACATCGGGATTGAGTACCAGTACATAATCGCACGGATTGCAGGCTATAGCCTGGTTATGTGCGGGGGCGAAACCCGTATTAACTGAATTCTCGATAAGCAGGAGACGGCTTGTCTCCTCACCGGCGAACCAGCCGCTACATTCTCTGGCTCTGGCTACCGATTGATCGGAAGATGCATTATCGATCACAATAACCTGAGCAATGTGATAATCCTGGGCTGCTACCGCCCGCAGACAATCCGTAATATCATCTTCACTGTTGTAGGTAACAATATTTACGCTAACGGTTTTGTTCATGTCATCTTCCCCGAACTTCTCTATATTTCTCTCTATTATAACGAAAACTCCCGGACCGTATGACACGATTCGGGAGTTTCCATAAATTAATGTTTTATCCTTACAGCTCCCGCAGAAAATCCCGTAATCCTTCACGCCAGTGACGCAGATCCTGGAGGCCGTTCGTGCGGATGGCCATGTGCTCCAGCACTGAATTAGCCGGACGCGGCGCTGGACGCGGGAACTGCGAGGTATCGCATGGCTCCAGACGTGCAGACATACTGAGATGAAGAATATCCTGCGCTTCGGCAAAAATAGCTTCCGTAAATTCATACCACGTGCAGACCCCCGTGTTAGAGGCATGGTAAATACCGTATTTCTCAGTCTGCACCAGCTCCAGCAAAAACTCAGCCAAATCGGCGGTATACGTCGGTGAACCCTTCTGATCGTTGACTACCTGCAGCAGCGGCTTCTCCTGACCAAGTTTCAGCATCGTTTTGACAAAGTTATTTCCGTATTTACCGTAAACCCAGGACGTCCGGACAATAAACCAGCGGGAACACAGGCTCTGCGCCAGAATCTCCCCGGCACGCTTGGACTTTCCATAAATGCTCTGAGGGTCCGCATTATCATATTCATGATAGGGAAGAGAACCTTGCCCGTTAAAGACATAATCTGTGCTGATATAGATCAGCTTGGCCCCAGCCTTCTCTGCGGCAAGCGCTACATTCCGGGTTCCCATGGCATTGATGGCATATGCGCTGTCGATGTCAGTCTCAGCAGCATCCACTGCCGTATGAGCCGCGCAATGGATAACTGCATCCGGCACAAAAGCGCCTATGACCTCTGCACACTGCTCCAGATTGGTAATATCCATCTCCTGACGGTCACAGCCCAATACCTGATGACCTTCCCGCTGAAGAAGCAGTATTAATTCCTGTCCAAGCTGACCGGCTGATCCCGTAACAAGCACCTTCATCCCGGCCATTACAGGGCCTCTCCCAAACGGCTGCCGTACTGCAGCTCCGCATACTTCATGTATTCTCCCGACTGGATCCGGGTCCACCATTCCTTATTGTCCAGATACCACTGAATAGTTTCCTTGATGCCTGTCTCAAAGGTATGCTTCGGTTCCCAGCCCAGCTCATTCATAATCTTAGCCGGATCAATGCCATAACGGCGGTCATGGCCCGGACGATCCTGAACGTAAGAGATCAGTGAATCCGGCTTGCCCAGCTCCTGCAGAACCGTATTGACAATATGCAGGTTGGTGCGCTCATTATTGCCACCGATATTGTACACTTCGCCAACCACACCTTTATGGATGACGAGGTCAATTGCACTGCAGTGATCCTCCACGTAGAGCCAGTCCCGGATGTTCAACCCGTCCCCATATACCGGCAGTGCCCCATCGGCTAATGCACGTGAAATCATCAGCGGGATGAGCTTCTCCGGGAACTGGTAAGGACCGTAATTATTCGAACAGCGGGTGATATTCACCGGAAGCCCAAAGGTCTCATGATACGCGCGTACCAACAGATCCCCTCCTGCCTTACTGGCAGAGTATGGACTGTTGGGAGACAACGGGGTTTCCTCGGTAAATAGACCCGTGTCGCCTAGTGATCCGTATACTTCATCCGTAGAGACCTGTACAAACTTGGTGACACTATATTTTTTAGCAGCATCCAATAAGACCTGTGTTCCAAGTACATTGGTCTTCACAAATATGCCCGGGTCAAGAATGCTCCGGTCCACATGGGACTCCGCCGCGAAATTCACTACGATATCTATCCCCTGTGCCATTAGAGAATCCATTGCCGCTGCATCGGTAATATCGGCTTTGACAAAGGTATGTTTCGGGTGGCCTTCCGCCGACTTAAGGTTTTCCAGGTTGCCCGCATAGGTCAGGGCATCTACATTGACAATTTCATAATCCGGATGCTTCTTTAGCATGTACAATACAAAGTTGCTTCCAATAAATCCGGCTCCTCCGGTGACAAGCAGTTTCATCAGGGGACCTCCTGTTCACATGATTATATAGGAATATTCTAGTCAAAATTCAATTCGGCATCTTTCAGCAGAGGGTGGCGCTTGTCTTTGTCGGACAAAATAGGACTTGAAACCGGCCAATCCACACCAAGCTCCGGATCATTCCATAATATGCCGCGGTCATGCTCGGGGGAATAATATTCGTCTACCTTATACATAACCAGTGTATTCGGCACAAGCGTACAAAAGCCGTGAGCAAAACCTTGCGGCACAAGCAGCTGGCGCTTGTTATGTTCACTCAGGATTACCCCGACCCATTCACCAAATGTAGGAGAACCGCGCCGGATATCGACAATAACGTCGTAAATAGCACCGGCCAGTACACGGATCAGCTTCGTTTGGGATTTGGGATTCAGTTGGTAATGGAGACCGCGAAGGACTCCTGCCTCTGCAGAAAGGGATTGGTTATCCTGAATAAAACGTTCTGTAATTCCCAGCTTATGAAGTACATCCTCATTGTAGCTTTCCATAAAATAACCGCGTGCGTCCCCATGAACGACCGGTTCGAGGAGCTTGGCACCTTCAAGCTTTAACGGAATACCTTTCATCTCCAGCTTCCTTTCCAGACTTTATATTTTCAAGGTTCCGAATTCGTTGCCGAATACCAGACCTTGCGCCAACTCATTTGCCCGTGCAAGTGAAGGATGCGTTCCCGCATCGGTCCACCAGCCTTGTAAAATATCAAAGCTCAAAGCCGCTCTTGTAATATATGCATTATTTACGTCAGTGATCTCCAATTCGCCCCGTGCCGACGGCTTTAATGTTTTAACGATGTTGAATACTTCGCTGTCGAACATATAAATACCCGTTACCGCATAATTGGATTTAGGGTTCGCCGGTTTCTCCTCAATGGAGAGAATTCGGTCTCCCTGAAGCTCAGGGACTCCAAAGCGAGCCGGATCGGCAACTTCCTGGATCAATATTTTAGCTCCAGACCCTTGTTCAATGAAATTCTGTACATAAGGTGTGATATCATCCTCAAATACATTATCCCCGAGGATAACCACCATTTGATCGTTCCCTACGAAATGCTCAGCCAAATCCAGTGCCTGCGCGATGCCGCCTGCCTCGTCCTGAACCTTGTACGTGAATGTAACACCCATCTGGCTTCCGCTGCCGAGCAGATTGACTACATCCCCCATATGCTCCTTGCCGGTTACGATCAGAATATCAATGATACCCGCCTGCTTCAGCTTATAGACGGAATGAAAAATCATCGGATACTTGCCGACTGGAAGGAGATGCTTGTTCGTTACTTTGGTTAGAGGATAGAGACGGGAGCCTGTACCTCCAGCTAGTATGATTCCTTTCATCGTTTAACCTCCAGTTTAGGGTTCAGGAATTGAATAAGCTCTTTAAAGATATATGATGCTGCTTCATCCAGCCCTTGATTTGTTTATTTGTAACTTTCTTAGTCCGGTAGATTCTCTTTCTCTTCCCAAGCATTACAAAGACCGACTTCCACGCATCCCGGTGTGCCCTAAGCAAAGTGAAAGCCAGTTCTTTCTTAGGAGTGTTGCTCATCAGCTCGCTTGTTGCACTCTGCTGCCTAAACATATTGATAACTTGATAGAAATAAAGGGATACCGTATATACCGGATTCATAAACACAATAGACGGAGGGAAATTCTTCAGGACCACCCAAAAGTGATTCCGCTCGATCAAATATGTCTTGAACATCGAATACTTGCCTGCTGTTGCCGAGTATCTATGATAAACAACCGCCTGGCTCACATACATGCATTTCCATCCGGCAATCTGCAGCCGCAATCCGAGATCCGTATCCTCACAGTAACAGAAGAAATCCTCGTCGAATAATCCCGTCTCTTCCAGTGCCTGTCTTCTATAAAGAGCTGCGCAGCCGCTAGGAATTAGAATTTCTTCAGGGCTGGCGTACAATTCGCTTCTCTCGTTCCGTCCCCTGCCCCGGGACATTCCGCTGGCATGAAGCACAAGCCCCGCCGAATCCAGCAGGTCCTGTTCATAATAAGACAAGATCCGGCAGCCGCAGCTTCCAAAGTCAGGGTGATCATCGAGTACCCGCGCCATCGTCTCTAGCCAGTCAGGCTCTGCTGTCGCATCATTATTCAGCAGCGCTATGTACTCTCCCTTGGCCTTCTCAATTGCAAGATTATTACCTTTGGCGAAACCATGATTTTCCTCAGCTTTAATCAAATGTACAAAGGGGTACTTCTGAATTAATTCGATGGAATTGTCTTTTGAATCATTATCGAGGATGACAATCTCCCAATGGGTGTATGTTTGAGCCACGACGGATTCAATACATTCTTCAATATAGTCTGCACCGTTATAATTCACGATAATGACTGAAATTAACTTATTCATTCTTCACCCGCTTTTGAAGTCAGTTTTCGATTCCTGATGATCGTTATGCTATAGGGAAGCAGTGGAAGAGCATAAAGTATCAGAATGAAATAAGTGAACAATTTGCTGGCCAAAATAGGCGTCAGCACATTAATAGTAGTAAATCCCCACAGGTGTAATATAGCAATCATTGAAATCTCCGTGCTCCCCTGGCCCCCCGGTATCATGCTAATGACACCGATGATCATGCCAAACGAATGCACAATAATAACCTGCGGCAGGGAGATGCCGATATTAAACGCATGAAAAATAAAATACAAATAACTATACTCCAATATCATCGTGAATAGCGACACTACAACAATAGTAAGTCCCAAAACCGGCTGTTTGAAGGGGATCAGCAGGCTTTGCTTAATATTATTCACAATCGACGCCAGTTTCGGTCCCATAAACCGCTTCAACAGGAAAAGAACGATAATAAGCACAAGAACGGCTGCAATATACCAGTATTGACGACCGGAGCCTTCATTTCCGTTAAAGAGTCCTGAGAAATAGGTCAGCAGATCCTTGGAGAAGAACAGAATCGATACCGCCGAATATAACAACACGCATAATAATTCAATGATTTTATCTAAGAATAAAAGTGGAAGCACCTTAGAGATATCAACGGCATGCTTCAGCTTCAAATATGCAGAAATCAGAATTTCGCCTGCCCGGCCTGGAATAAATGCACCCATCAATTGGCTGGAAGCCGTTAACGTTACCGTGTCCTTATATTTGGCAGGTGTATATACATTGATCATCTTATTCATTTTAAATGACCGCAGGCCCAGAACCATAGAATAGACCAGGAGAGCGATAATGAAATAGGAATAATTGATATTCGAATAAAATTTATGGACAATCCACAAACCAGACAATACTGCACCTATGCTAATCAATACAATGTATAACGATTTTCTTGTATTCAACGCTCATCATTCTTCTCTCCGCAGGGTATGGATTCACCGGATGAGGATGCTTGTGATTCTTTGATACCCAGTTGTTTTTTTAACAGTCCGATCTCCTGGCTCATTTGCCTTACCTTCGAGGACAGGCTGGAAATCGATAAGCTGAGGCTAAAAATTATAATCAGGCTGATTAGAATCCCCAATAGAAACACAAAGTTCACCGGCTGCTGAAAACCAAATAAATGGGTGAAAAAATAAGCTATATTCGGCGCAACAGAAAGCACCAGCATAATGAGAACTAGAAAAATCCACAAAATAGCATACTTCAGCTGAAGCTCATATTTCTTGATCATATTAAGCAGCAGCAAAAGGAATACAATGGATATAATAAACAGAAACAATTGCAGCTTTAGCGGGAACATCTGAACCATCCTAACTCACCTGTTGTCTTCTGGTGAAATCGATTATGATCGCGAGCGTCACCTTAACCATATAATATAGAGATCTAAAGGCTTTAATCGACGAAACCCCGCCGCCCCGTTCTCTCATGCGCACCGGGATCTCTTGGATGTTATAACCGTTTCTGCTGAGAGCCATAATGGATTCAGGTTCCGGATAATCCGTCGGATAGTGCCTGGAGAAGTAGTCGATAATTCGTTTATTGCAAGCTCTGAAACCCGATGTCGGATCGCTCACTTTCTGCCGGGTCAGCAGCCGCAGCAAGCCAGTGAAGTATACAATCCCCATTCTCCTTGTAAAAGAGGACTGAAAGCCCTCCTTGTTGATAAACCTCGAGCCGATCACAAAATCAGCCCTGCCTTCTATAATAGGTGCTATTAAATCCTTTATATATTTAGGGTCATGCTGACCATCCCCATCGATTTGAATGGCGATATCGTAATTGAATTGCCTCGCATAAATATAACCGGTCTGAACGGCTCCACCGATCCCCAAATTACACGGAAGATTAATAACATTGGCGTTGGCGCGTTCACACAAGGCAGAAGTGGAATCTGTCGAATGATCGTTAATAATGACAATGTCCAGCAGGTCGGAATAATGGGATAACTCCTGAATCAGGGCTTCAATGTTATCCTGTTCATTGTAGCAGGGAACAATTCCGAGAATTTTCACAGTTCACACTCCTTTCGTTACAGTACCGGTATCCAATATCGTAATAATAGTATAATCGTTGTCAGGATCATAGAGAAAATGACAAAGCTGGGAACTACAGCTTCCAAAGTGTCTGAAATCCGGCCTGCATATTTGCTTCTGCTGAGCAGATTATTCTTGGCAATAATCAGGAGAGTGAGAGAGATCGGCAGAAAGTACCTGCTCTGTACGCCGGATATTACCGGTGCCCCGACCCCGCCGATTCCGTCAACGGATGTCCAAATGACATAGAGTGCCGTTTCAATGAGGACAATGATCAGCAGACCCATCAAAAAGATGATCCCTTTATTCCGCATGCTTACCTGAATCCCAGGTTTCACTCTATCCAGTAAGACCGAAGCTATCAAAACAAAATAATACATGAAGATGAACAAGTACGGGAAGTTCGTGTCCAGCCAGCCTAAATTCCCGACAAAGCCGATAAAATAGAACTTGGCGCCTTCCAGCAGGGAATGAACCAGAATACGCGCATACTCCATTGGCGAACCAAGAATGAACTTGACCTGGTCCAGTGCATGACTAACGGTAGTACTGCTCCCCCCTGCCAGCAGCAGCTTCATGAAGATGCTCCAGAGAACATAAGAGGCGATCCCGGAAGCCAGAATAATGAAGAACCAGCGTATTTTTTCCTTCTGGTCCTGAAATTTGCTTAATGGAATCAGCCAAACCAGCAGCATCAAAGGATAATAAACCTGTTTGAACTGGATTAGCAGAATGGAAAAGACAATAAAGGTGTACAAGTCCCTTTTGGTTACCTTCGGAACGCCGGAATCGAAACATAATCTGAACAACACCGCGACGAATAGTAGAATGGTGCTGATAATTATGGCATCATAGCTCAGCGAGGCGGCCAGACTAAAGGTCATCGGCATTAGCGCAATCAGAAACAGCGTTGTCTTCATGAAAGGGATGATTCGGATTGCAAAATAACAGGCAATCAGATAGAACAGAAGATTAAACATTCTTCCCGCATAAATATAATTCGCCGGAGATATACTGTCACCCCAATGAAATACGGGATTATCCACCGTGATCTTGAGAAGGAACATTCCGAGTGATTGCGGAAGGAAAAGAATAGGATTAGCACCCGATGTCGAATACTCCGCAAATACGCCTGCACCCTTATTTACTTCCAAATGGGTATCAAAATATAGACTCTTGTACGTGTACTTGGCATCCATATTGCCCATTAGAAACCGATGATTACTCTCGAAATCCAAAATCGATTGGGGGATATAACTTCCAATAATCCCGTCCTGGTTAACTTCAGGAAATAAATGAAGGGATGAGATCATATACGATTTCTTAAAATGGCTGTCTTCATCGGCCGTCTGCAGCGGGGGAATAAGGAATACAAACAGCAGGCCAAATATGAGTCCCAGGGAAAGAAAGGTGTTCTCCAGCTTGTTTCGCACTCCCACGAAATTAACCTCCTATGTTCTAAAACCACCCGCTTATATTCTCATAGATATAAGCGAATATTGTCCGGTTGTAATAAGCCTTAAAGGCAAGATCGCCAGGTTGAGGTTCGCCGTTAATCGTAAACTCTCCCCCGGCATAAGTATCTTCTGTACTGGAATAGGCGGTTATGGCCTGGTCCACCGGGCTGTCCTCTGACTTGATATACACATAGTAGTCATTGCCCTTGGAGAACTTAACCGGAGGAAATCGGAAGTCAAACCATTCATTATCGATAATGCTGTCTGCCTGAATGGATGTCTGATAGATATCTCTTGTGCTGCCAAGATTTCTTATCCCCACGACCAGCGTACCTTCATTCTTCCGCATAAAGGTTCCCAGCTGAAAGGAGACCCCGCTTAAATTATTTTTGTTGAAATGAAAGGTTTGGCCATACTCATCCTGTGCAGCAAGACCATCTGACGCAATATCTGCTTGATTCTGTGTAATGCTTTCACTGATTAACCCTGCATTCCCCACATAGACGTACAGAAAAAACACGCTCAACAGCAGCAGAAAAACCGGCTTAACCCACTTCGTTTTTGTCATAGGACACCCCTCATTCCAGACCTGCTTCAGGTGTATAGCCGTATAGCCGCAGAATATCCTCGTGCAGATGACTCCATTCTCTCGACGCAGCAGTCTCCAGACCTTTAGCAACCAGATGGTTTCTTAATTCCTCATCCTCGCACACGCGATGAATCATCTCTACAGCACTTTGAATATTCCCTTGTTCATACAGCAGGCAGTTCTCACCGTGCTCTAAATATTCGATATTGCCGGCATTAGGGGCTACAACAGCTATGCCACCCGTTGCCATCATCTCTAAAGGCGGATAAGAGAAGCTTTCGAGAAGACTGGACTTAATCAATATGTCGCAGCTGGAATAAATACTGCTTACTTCTTCATAAGGAACCTTGTTGAAGAACTTGTCCACGCGGTACTTCTCTTTCGGCGCTCCGTTATAGGAGAGATACCAAATTTCAAACCGGTCTTTATCCAGAGCATTAACGATTTCGAAGCTCTCATCTACATTTTTGTAGTGGTCCTTTGAATTGCCTTCCACAAGGATCTTCACTTTGCCTGTCGGATTGAAATTTCTTGGCTTATAGCTGAACAACGCCGGATCAATCCCGTTGGGGGCAAAATGAACGTCTTTATGAAAATCATCTCTCAGCCAGTCCTCGCACCATTTGGATATGGTTATATACTTCATATTATTAAAAGAATTATAGGTTGAATTCGCACCCCGCCGCGAATAATTACCCGCCTCATAAAAATCCGT
Source organism: Paenibacillus oryziterrae (assembly GCF_042610485.1). Lineage (NCBI taxonomy): Bacteria > Bacillati > Bacillota > Bacilli > Caryophanales > Paenibacillaceae > Paenibacillus > Paenibacillus oryziterrae. The sequence continues at coordinate 26,437 of NZ_JBGJZO010000018.1, forward strand.
TTCATAGTTTTGCACTAGATAATATCGATCCCGGATTTTGGTGTAATTGTCCAGAAAAGCGGTTGTGGTCCATAAGGTCGCCACACATTTATGAAAGTACCCATGGAAGTGATGCCGATGATAGGAAATTACATTGATCTCCCCATCTTTAGTTATAATGTTATCCTCTTCTTCACTCATGGAAATAATCATTACATCTTTTCCGGCATCCTGAAGGATAGTGCAGTGTTTAATGACTACATTAACGCCGCCGCTGATTTGGGTTGACGGCAGGACGAATGCTATATTCTCGCTGAGCCGTGCTTCAATAAATTCAGCCAGAGCATAACCCGTTCTCGCAGAAATCCACTTCGCTGTTACTTTGTCAAAAGCTTTCTGCCCCAACTGCAGGCGGTAGGGTTCATTATTCACCAGCTTCGACAGCTGGGACTCCCATTCTTCGGAATGATCACATAGAATACCGTTCTCCTTATGGGTCATGACTTCCTTAAAAGCACCGACATTACTTGCGATCGTAGGAACTTTGACCAATGCGGCTTCCATCCATTTGTTCTCGGACTTCGCCTCATTAAAGACCGTGTCTACCAATGGAGCCAGGTTTATATCCACACTCGCTATTAACTCAGGCAGATGCTTCCAATCTGTGAATTTCTCGACAATAATCCGGTCCTTAAAAGCTTGCAGCTCCTCAGGGATATCCAGAAAGCCAACAACCTTCAGATATACATGGCTGTTCTTCTCAAAGATCGCTCGTACTGCCGGTAAAATCAGTTCAAAATCTTCATTATGCGTAATGCTTCCGCTGAAATAGCCTAAAACAATACGATTGTCTTTAGGCTTGTCCAGCTTTGCCTTATTGGCCTTTAAAGACAGCTCGAACATCTTCTCCGACGCCACATTCCTGTTAATAAATACATCTTTCACATAGGGCTGCAGCTCCTGTGCCAGTCTTCCCGTCGTGGTAATCGCGTAGTCGCATAGTGTAAGTGTCTGGCGGGTGCGGTCGACCCCATCCATATACATCTCCATCTCATGATCGCTCAGGGTTTTGAGATGCTTGATGTCCTTAACATATTTATGGTCGATCACCAAATCATCGATATCAAAGAATACCGTCTTGTTAAAGGATTTGGCCCGCTCTATGAAATTCCCCACCATTTCCGTATGAGGACAGCGGAAAAAGACAAATGCCCGGTAATAGCCTACCAAGTTCATTGTCAAATTCTCGTAATATACGGAATCGCAGGTATATCCATTGAATTCAAGCTGCTCCATCTGATGGTCCACTCTGTACCTTTGAGGGTGAGGCAGCGTACAGCCATTGATAAATAGAATATCCTTAAAAGCAAGCTTGCTCATACTGCCGGATCGCAGCAGCCTTTTCTTCGTATAACGGAAGGACTTCTTCACAAAAGCGTCCAGTCCCTCATATTTAATTGCCGTCACCGATTTCTTGATCAGATTATCTATACCCACTCGTTACCATCCTTTAGCGTTTGATATCGGAATTCTGGAGCATCCTCCTGCGTGCCTCTTTGACATAGGACTTCCTGTGTTCTCCTCCCGCTGTGGAGGTTTCAGTAATCCGCCAATGGTACAGGATCTTGGGGATATGCTTGACCCGGTCACTTTTAGCCATAACCCTGAGGGCAAGATCCCAGTCCTGTACACCTTCATAACCTTCCCTGAATCCATTGACTTCATGAAGCAATGAGGTCCGGTAGACGGCCAAATGGCATATATAGTTGATTTGCCGCAGCAGACCGGGTCCGTATGCTCTTTTATAAAAAGGAAAGCACCGTTGGCCGTTAAGCAGCTTATCTTCATCACTGAATATTAAATCAGCATTAGGATCGTTATTTAGCAGCTTCACAACTTCATATAAGGCGAAGGGAGCAAGTGTATCGTCATTATCGAGAAGTGCAGCAAATTCCCCCTCAACAATCTGAAGCGCTGAATTACTGCAAGCCGAGATATGTCCATTGAAAGTACGATACACTACCTTTATCCTGCTATCTGCCTTAGCATATTCATCCAGAACTTTACGGACATGCGGCATGGAGGAATGATCATCTGCGATGCATAGCTCCCAATGCGGGTATTGCTGCTGAATAACCGAATCAATACATTCCCGAAGATACTCTTCTTTAACATTGTATACTGGCATGATGATAGAAATAAGCGGGGAATAGTGGAAGGTTACCGGATGATCCAGAGCAGTCTCATGTCTTGCAATCCACGCTTGGTAGCCTTTGTTCCCCGTAATAAACTCAGTAATGATATATTTTTTAATTTTGGCCCGTATGAGCAGAGAATACAATTTATAAAACCATGCGCTCCAGCTATTCACGGCCCTAATCTCCTTGATCAGTTATATTTAGTGAAATAAAAATTGCAGATTTCTTCAATATTGCCGGAGCTGATTAGCTTCCCGTGCTCTAAGATTACACCCTGACTGCACATATTTCGGATCTGATCAATGGAATGGGAGACCAGAATAACGGTTGTGCCCTGTTCCATCATCTCTTTAATCTTCTTCTCGCATTTCTCCTGGAACTTAAAATCCCCAACAGATAATATCTCATCCAGAATTAATACATCAGGAATCGTAGCCGTAGCGATCGCGAACCCTAGTCTTGCATACATCCCGGATGAAAAATTCTTAATGGGAACATCTATAAAATTCTGCAACTCGGAGAACTCCACAATATCATCAAACTTGGCTTTCATTTCTTTTTTACTGTAGCCCAGAACTGCGCCGTTTAGGAAAATGTTCTCCCTTGCTGTCAGTTCCGCATCAAAGCCTGCTCCCAGTTCAATTAACGGGGCCATTCGGCCAAATACCTCGACCTTGCCTTTGGTAGGCTTCATTACTCCGGCAATAACCTTGAGCAATGTGCTTTTCCCAGCCCCATTCAGACCCAGGACACCAAAGATCTCACCTTTGTTAATGGTAAAACTGACGTCGTTCAGCGCCCAGAACTCATTATATGAAATCTGCCGTTTAAACCGTTTAATTAAATACTCTTTCAGTGTGCTTATCTTCTCCGTGGTCATATTGAATCGCATTGAAACATTATGAACATCGACTATAACTTCTTTCATTGGTTCTATGCTCCTTAAATGTACAAGATGAATTTATCTTGACGTTGTTTAAATAAGTAGACACCGATAATGAGCGTAACCAGGGCATAATTAAAACACTGCAGATTAAGCTCAGCAGAAGGAATACGTCCATATAGAAGGCCTTCACGAAAATGAGTTAAGAAGTAGAACATGGGATTGCCGTACAGCAGAAACATAAATTTATCCGGCATTGTAGTCACAGGATAGATAATTGGGGTAGCATACATCCACGCGGTCATCAATACACCGTATAAATGCTCAATGTCTCTGAAAAATACCACTACGCTGCATAAAATCAAACCAACCCCTATACAAAACACAAATAGATACCCGATGGACACGAAGCTGAAAATCAGCGTCCACTTAATGGGTACACCTGTGAACAGACAGACAATAATGACTGCGCAAAAGGAAAATAACATATTGACTAAGGAGTAGGCGATTTTGGACAGAGGAAAAATATACTTTGGAACATAAACCTTCTTAATGATCTGTCCCGACGAAAAGATTGAGCTCATGGCCATCGAGGTTGAATCGGAAAAAAACGAAAAAAGGACTTGTCCGCTAATCACATAAGCAGAGAAGTACTGAATGTTGAATCTGAATAATTCTTTAAAAACCAATGTAATGATAATCATGATAAACAGCGGATTTAATATGCTCCAAAGAATACCAAGAACCGATCTTTTGTATTTTATCTTGATATCTTTTAGAACCAATAATTTAAGCAGCTCCTGATACTTCAGGAAATTTAACATATACTTCCTAAGTTCGCTCACAGTAACATTCACCTATTCATCTTTATTTTTCAAGCACTGGCTGTTAATGGATAGCTATAGCCCCCACAAGTGCCTATATGCTAAAATATTGTCGTAACTACAAGAAAAGGAGATTAGAACGTTGTCGAAACAAGTATACGGTAAAAAAGCCGCACCGTCGAGAAATGGTGACAAGATCCCTGACCTGGTTTGGGTGTTAGTGATTGGCCTTATTTTATTTTTGGCGTGGGCTCCCTTTCAGGTAGGGATTTATAATGGTCAGTTGGTAGACTTTGATGTGCCGATCTATGCAGCTTCCTTCGTCAGCGCTCTTTTGCTGCTGTTCGGGACAGTTATTTATTTCAAAAGCTTTAAGCTGGCAGAGCAGCGGGATGTATTGGCGATTCTAGCCTTATTGCTTCCACTTACTTATGCCTTATCGCTTTCGGTTGCAGTCTCGCATTATATGGCTATGAATATGCTGTTTATCCAGTGTACATATGCTTCGGTATTTATTATAGGCCTTTATCTTCTGAAGAAAAAGCAAGTAAATCTTGTCATTCAGCAGGCTGTCATCACGATTTGCTATCTGGTCGTTGGTTTCGGGCTGATGAACTGGCTGGGATTATCCAAATTGGCTGGCGCTCTGGTTGGCTGGTTCTCCAATACCGTCGTGGACAGCATTTATCTGGATGCAGTGATGACGGATGCCAACGGGCTGCGGCTCACTTCGATTTTCCAATATGCCAATACGTACGCCGCCTTCTTGATGGCCTTCTTGTTCGTTGCAATATTCGCGTTAATCCGGTCCAGAAAATGGTACGGCACGCTGATGCACGGGTTTATGCTGGTGCCGATTATCGTATCACTGCTGCTTACGCTCTCGCGCGGTGGTCTTGTTATGCTGCCTGTGGTTTTCGTGCTGCTGCTATTATTCCAGAAGCCGGCGAAGCAGATTCTTTGGATCCTTCATACCGGAATATCGGGGCTTGTCGCATTGGCAATCAGTATCCCGGTTACCAATGTAGGTACAGATCTGAATGAAGCCTTCAGTTCATCTGCTGCATTGCTTGGTTGGGGAGTCCTCATCGGGGCATCGCTGCTGATGGCTGGAATCAGCTGGCTGCTTCAGCGTTACTTGGCTCCTTGGCTGGAACAGACCTTCGTCGGCTGGAGCAAGCGGAAAGGAACCGGAATGTGGATTCCACTCGGTTCGGTAGTATTGGTTGTACTTGCTGCGTTCCTTCTGATTGGCACACCGGTAAAAAGCATTCTTCCCGCTAACATGGAAAGCCGCTTGGAAAACATCAATTTTAAGCAGCACAGCGTGCTGGAACGGATTACCTTTTACAAGGACGCTGTAAAGATCTCCAAGGATCATCTGCTGCTCGGAGCAGGCGGCGGAGGTTGGGCGGCACTTTACGAGCAATACCAGAACAATCCGTACACAAGCCGCCTGGTGCACAACTTCTTCCTTCAATATCTTCTTGAGGTCGGAATTATCGGGTTCCTTGTGTTCATGGTCTTCATTGTCTTGATCTTCTATAAATACATCCGCGGTTATCTGAAGAATGATAAGGATGATTTCGAGAACGGGTTCTTTTATCTGATTCTTGCCTTATCCATTCTCGGCCACAGTCTGCTGGATTTCAATATGAGTTATGTGTTTATGGGTATTCTCGTATTCCTCGGGCTTGCCGGTATGGGTGCAGTGATGGAGAGCAATCTCCTTCCTGACCGATGGAATAGCAAGAAATTCAGCAATAGCTATGCTGCCGTACTCGTTGTATGCACTCTTTTCCTGCTGGTTCTATCCGGTCGTTACATCAGCTCCGGGAATGCGGCGCTAAATGCCAAGCAGGTTGCCGCTTCGAGCCAATCGTATGATGAGATCAAAACAGCGCTGCTCAAAACGATGAAGGTGCGTCCTACCCATCCGGAGTCAGTAACCACTCTTTCATCCATTGATCAGCAGATGTACGGCATGACCAAGGATACACAATATACAGATGAAGCCCTTTCGGTATTAACGCGGGCGCTTAAAGATGAACCTCACAATAAATATATCCTTACCGAGCTGGCAGGAGCTTACGATCTTACGGATCAGCCGGAACGGGCTTATGAATTATACCGCGACAATATATATAAGTTCGTCTGGGATATTAACTGGTACGAGATTCTGATCCACCGGTCTTTCGACCTCGGTTATGAAGCGTACATCCAGAAGAATGAAGGCAAGGAACAGGAGTACTTTACCTCAGGACTGGAAGCTTTCGCCAAAGTGCAGGCAGGCATTGAGCATCTGAAGACACTCCCGCCTGAACAACTTCAAGGACGTCCGTTTGGCATTACTCAGTCGATAGCCCTGAATGCGGGAAAAATACTGATGATGTCGGGTGAGAGTGAAGCCGCGGCGGAAATTATGAAGCAGGCAATCACCACTGATTATACCGATCTGAACAATCGTGAGATGGTACGCTGGTATTTAGCCCTGCTGCAGCAGGGCGGAGGAAATGATCAGGGATTATACGATCTGCTAATTGCAGCTGATCCCACAGAGGCCCAGAAGATCAAGGAAATTGTGAATATGAAATTCTAAGCAATGTGGATAGTATGATAGTAATCATGCATATTGCAAAAAAAAGAGTGGCCACTGTCGTTGGACAGTACGGCCACTCTTTTTGAGTTTATATTAGGTTGCGTGTTGGCAGCTGCACTATGTTATCTCAGAGAGCTTTCTCCGCTTCCTGTTCCACAACCTCCAGCAAATAACGCAGCAGTTCTTCCTTCAGCTCTCCGCGCTGAAGCGCGTAATGGATGGTTGTCCGGATGAATCCCATCTTCTCACCTACATCATGGCGTTTACCCTCGAAGTTATAGGCAATAATCCGTTCAACTTCGCTAAGACGGGCAATAGCATCGGTAAGCTGGATCTCTCCGCCTACGCCCACCTGCTGCTCACCAAGCATGTCGAAGATACGTGGGGTCAATATGTAACGGCCCAGGATCGCCAGGTTGGAAGGCGCATCCTCTCTCTTCGGCTTCTCAACAAGACGGTTGGCTTTGAAGACCCGCTCTGCGAGAGGGGTACTATCAACCACACCATACCTCGAGACCTCTTCCCAAGGCACGGGCTGAACCCCTACGATGGAGGACTTGTATTCGTCGTACACATCAATCATTTGCTTCAAACAAGGCTTATCGGCTTCCACGATATCATCGCCGAGAAGAACGGCAAACGGCTCATTGCCGATGAATTTGCGGGCGCACCAGATGGCGTGTCCCAGGCCTTTGGGTTCTTTTTGCCGGATATAATGGATGTCCGCCATTTCGGAGGACTTACGCACCGAATCCAGCAGCTCCCACTTTTGCTTCTCGGCCAGTCCGAACTCGAGTTCAAAGGAAGTGTCGAAGTGATCCTCGATGGAACGTTTGCCTTTCCCTGTTACGATGATGATATCTTCAATACCAGATGCAACAGCTTCTTCAACAATGTACTGGATCGTAGGCTTGTCTACGATCGGCAGCATCTCTTTAGGCATCGCTTTCGTTGCGGGCAGGAAGCGGGTACCGAGACCTGCGGCAGGAATAATGGCTTTGCGGATTTTCATGGCATAAGCTCCTTTTCGTGTACTCGCTTAGTTCCTCACCATTTCTATAAAGATTATCTTTTAATTATAGCAGTTTTGACCTATTCAAGGCAAAAATTCTAGTAGTTTACATGACCTTAGTTATATGAAAAAGAAGGCTAAAGGGATTGATGCCCTTTAGCCTTCTTTTGTGTATAACGTGCTCTGCTGTTCCCCCTGCGATTAGGAGCTAATGATCACAAGTGGCCGGGGGCCGAAAGCGCTAGATCAAGCGGACATTATTTGGCGTTCACCAGTTGTCCGCGGGTTACGCCAAGCTGGTTCGTCGCTTTCAGACTCTTCCATACCTGGGTTCCGGAAATTTCGCCGCGCAGCGCACGGCTGTACAGATTGATGACTTCAGCCACCTGCTCCGGCGTCTCTTCCAGGAATTCCACGCGGAATGAATTCACTCCGAGCTCACGGAAATTGTTCAGGTATTCCGCACCGGACTGTTCAACGGCGTTATACACCGTGTTGCGGCAGCCTTCATCCACACGAACAGGGTGGGCCATACCGATACGGTCCTGCAGAGATGCGCGCTGTTCTTCGCAAGGGCGGCCGCAATTCGTAAAGTCTGTGCCTTCACTCATGAATGTGCAATATACACAGTGCTCCGTATGGAACATCGGCAGATGCTGGTGGATTACCACCTCCATGCGTGAGGTATCGCTGTGTCCCAGCAAATCAACCATCTGCTGGATATTCAAGTCGTAGGATGGAGTCACCATATCCAAACCTGTTTCAAGGAACAGCTCCACGGCCCGGTGATTGGCGATATTTAAGGAGAAATCACCAATCAGGCGGGGATGCACAGCATCCGGCTGTTCCATCCGGCGGCGCAGATAATAGTACAGCGCGCCTGTATTCCGCACCAGCACGGCGTCCGGCTCCAGGCGAAGAATATTCGCATGGTAGCCGTTCTCGCCGGGCATGTGGATACGCGGGGTTGCCAGCGCGATGCTGGCGCCCGCTGCCCGTACGGCGTCCACCGCCGCCGGGAACTGCTTGATGAACTCGAAGTCGGCGTAAATATTCGTCACGCCGGCCTCGAGCGCAGCCTGCACCTGCGGCAGGCTGCGGCACAGCACGGTGAGCTCCGCGTCACCGCGCGCACCCAGTCCGTCCCGCTGCGCAGCCGTCGGGACGGCACCGCCTGCGGCGCCCCCTTGGGCCGCGCCGCCGTACACCTCTACCGCCCGTTTCACGTAGACGGGCGGTTTCGGGCGCTCGCCCGCAAGCAGCTCCACCGCGCTGCGGCGGATGCTGTTCAGCTCGCGCATGGGCACAATGACGTCGCCTTCCAGATGCGACTCCAGCTCCTCAAGCTGGAAGAGGGTTCCGCCCAGGCGGCCGAATTGTTCTTCCAGCAGCGCAGCATCCATCGGACGTTTTTGCGCAGGTTCCAGCGCAAGCTCCGAATCCACGCGGACCGTGACGTTCTTCTGAACGTCCGTCCACCAGGTCGCAAGCGGCTCTCCGGCGCGGCCTTCCACCTTCACACGGACCGGAAATACACGGTACGGCTTCTCGGTCTCATACGTCTGGCGCAGCGCCTTGTCGAGCGCCGGATCGTTCGTCTTCCAGATGCGGTCGCCAACATGCAGGCGGCGCAGGTCGACATCATTCCGTCCCGGAACGATGTCGATAATCCAGCCCTCTCCGGCTTCACCTTCGAGCTTCACGCCTTTGCGGCGCAGGTCGTAGACGCGTCCGCCTTCTTCCTTTTTCGTCGGATCGCCGGCGTCGAATACAATTCCGTCCCCGCGCTTCAGCGGTGCGTGAATACGGCATACTACTCCGTCACGCAGAATCTGCTCCACTGTCCCGAGGTATACGCCCCGGCTTTTAGGAAATGTACCGTCCACCAGCTTCTTATTGTTGGTTCCTTCCAGGAAGCCGTGCGTGAACCCGCGGGAGAAGCTCTGCTGCAGCTCGCGCATTTCTTCCTTGGAAGGTTCGCTCCAGTTACCGTCGAAATACCGGTCGATCGCTTTGCGGTATTTACCTACCACGTTGGCTACATATTCCGGGCTCTTCAAGCGGCCTTCAATTTTGAATGAAGTCACGCCCGCTTCAATCAGCTCCGGCATAATATCAATCGCCGCCAGATCCTTAGGCGAGAGCAGATAAGCCACATCCCCCATCGGCTTCACTTCGCCGTCGATCATCAGGTCATACGGCAGACGGCAGGCCTGCGCACATTCACCGCGGTTCGCGGAACGTCCGCCCCACATCTCTGAGGTCAAGCATTGACCGGAATAAGAGACGCACAGCGCGCCGTGAACAAACACTTCCATCGGCAATTTAGCCTGTTCCCCAATCACCCGAATCTGCTTCAGGTTATTTTCACGGCCCAATACGACTCGTTCCAGTCCCCATGGCTTCGTAAACTCCACAGCCTCCGGGGAAGTAATGGTCATCTGGGTCGAACCGTGAATCGGGAAATCCGGAGAAATCTCGCGGATCAGCTTCACGAGGCCCAAATCCTGTACAATCACCGCATCCACTCCGGCATCCACACAGGCATCAATCAATGCTTTGGCTTCCGCCAGCTCATTCTCAAACACCAGTATATTAAAGGTCAGGAAGCCCTTCACGCCATAACTGTGCAGAAACGCCATAATCTCCGGCAGCTCGTCTGTGCGGAAGTTGTTCGCTCTTGCCCTTGCATTAAACTTCTCTACGCCAAAAAAGACAGCGTCTGCACCATTAGCCACCGCCGCACGCATGCAGTCCCAATCGCCCGCCGGAGCCAGCAGCTCCACGTCTTCCCTGCGTAAGCCTTGCTCGTTCATTTATATCCTCCTAAACCGCTATTGAAGCGGGTTCTATCTAAGTCTTTAACCTAGTTATTGTATCAAATATCACACCTCCACGCTATGTGTTTGCCAGCATTTCCATAAGAATATCTACAATTTTGAACATTTAAAAGATTGAGCTGCTGTAAAAAGTCAAAAAAACGCCTCCCGAATGCGGATCAGGAGACGCTTATGGACGCAAATATTTACAGATTAGAACAGTTATCCGCGAAACTCCCCGAAGTGACTAGCGGCTTTCCCTAAACCGGAATGACTGAAGTGTCTCCTCCAAGGTCTTCAACTGGACAGGAGTTGCATTATAATCATTCAGCGTAACCGTAAGGGTATAGACAGCATTTCCTTTGCTGAAGACCAGCGTTTGAATCCGGCAAGGTGAGCCGCCTTTTTCAAGATGCACCATAATTTCGGTTGCAGGCTCTCCCGCAAGCGTTGTTTGTTTTATATTTTCTATAACCGGACCTTTGGGGTCATTACCTTTATTCCCGTAAAAGTCCTTAAGCTGATTCACCGTGTATTCTACAGAGCCCTCCGGATTTACAGCAAGCTGAAATCTGCCGCCAGTGAAACGGTACTCTATATTCTGCATTTCAAAAATATCCTGATAGGGTGTCCACAGCAGTGGTATATCAATCACATAATCGAACGTCTTGGATATTTTAGTTACTGTCTTATCCTTTAGGGTCAGGTAAGAATCTTCTGCCAGGCGCCCAAAGTTCTCCTTGATCACATCATAATCAATATCCAGAGAAGAGAGGATCGGTTTGAACAGCACCGCGTCTTTCTCCTGCCCGGCAGGAACGGTAAATTGGGCATAGTACCGGTAACCCTTGTTCAGAAGCAGCATCTGGTACTCGGTTGCCCAGCCGTTTCCGTAATTGTATTCCACTTGATTAACCTGTGCTTTCACACCGGCTATTTCTTGAATCGTACTCTCCTTCAGGTGATAGGCATCCGGAACAAAACTGTCTTCGAGCTGTGCCTTTCGTTCCTCTCCCCAACTAGCGAGCGTTGAGCCTGCAGACGCCGTACTCACTTTCAGCTTCAGACTACTGCCTTGTCTGCTCTCAAAATACAGCTGCCGGTTATCTATACTCCATTCTGCCGGGATATCCAGCGATATTCCGTAATCTTCGTTGACCGCTTCACGAAATCCGTTCTCTACAGTGGAGAGGTCGCGGATACTGCGGTCCTTCTCGTCAAAGGAAGGCTGAAAGGAATTTAAGAGTCCGGAATACTTGGCAAAATCTTTATAGTTAACCGCATTATCATCGGTCAGATACAGCTCATACAATCGGCCTTCCGCGTAGTATTGCCGCCCTTCCCAAAGGGCTCCGCTGGAGTCCTTGCTGATAATCATGGCATAGGGTACTTTGGCATTGGGATAAATCTGGCGGTCCAATACAATCTCTCCGCCCTCCTCCGAGCTCCGTACCAGTTGCTCGAGCAGTTCGTCCGGATCGGCCTTCACTTCTTGAAGGGTCACATGCACCTCCAGGTAATACGTATTCTCTGCACTCATAAAGGTAGCTACGCTTTCCTCTCCACCACTGTCTCCCACGATGAGACCGGCCGGATAATTCATACTCCACCGGTAATAGCTGTTGCCAATCTTTGTTTTCCCCACATCACTATCAATGCCTTGATCTTCTCCCGCCAGAACCTCCTCGTCCGGAGCCACAAGACTAAGAACAATCTCCCCGCTGCTCCGCACCGATACTGCTGCACCGATTACCCCAGCTACAAAACGAAGCGGCACCATCAGAACGCCGGAAACCATCCTCGGCGCTGCCGGCAGCTTCACCTTCACGCCATCCTTCCAGGCGATGGTCTCCCCAATCGTCATCGCCCCAGTATGCGCGCGGTACATAACCTTAACCACATTGTCTCCTTCAAGTGCCACTGTGCTGCCGAATGTTTTTTTGAATACACCAAGCGGCACCATTACCGTTCCTTTTTCCGAATAAGGCTTGGCAATCGTTATCTTAGTTCCATTCACAGAAGCACTGCTGCTTCCCGCTTTGAGGATTAGTTCAAACCTGTTATTCTCGGCTGCCTGCACAGCTTGCACCGGAAGCAACGAGAACAGAAGCAGTAATGCCAACCATGTATACAGTCCGCGGGTTATTGTTCTTCTCATCTTCATATCCCCCTGTCCCTCTCAGCATTACTCTTCTGTCGATCCGAATGTTTTGTTTTCTTCGTTTCCCTCTCCGCTAATCACAGGATCGCCTTGGCCAAGAATAAGCTTACGGATGACAATATCACCATCACTTTGCATAGTTAGCCGGACAGCGCCCCCAGGTGCGTATTGTTTGAACAGCTCATTAATATCCACATTCGAGGTGACACGGTGCCCGTCGATCGCATAGAGAACATCTCCTTCAGAGATCCCGGCTTTTCGGGCAGCACCTGAATTCACTTTGGTCACCGTTAAAGGATCTTCCGTAGGCAGTCCAACCAGACTCGACCAGCTTTCCTCCAGAGTCAACCCCAGGTTCGGACGTCTAACCTCCCCATACTTGAGCAGTTGGTTCATGATATATTGCACGGTTTCTGAAGGTATGGCGAACCCCATATTTTCTACCCCAACCGCCGAATACTTTAAACTATTAATACCCAGTACCTCACCCTGCATATTAATTAACGGACCGCCGCTGTTTCCCGGGTTAATTGCCGTATCACTCTGAATTAGGCGGTAAGAGGCATCTATCGTACGCCCCAGACCGCTGATTATACCGGTGGTTGCAGAATTGCGAAGAGCAAAGGAGATCGGTGTTCCGATAGCAATCACCTTCTGGCCTACCTTGGCGGCTGATGATGATTTCGCCAGCTTGGCAGGGGTCAGCGACGTGGCATTGATTTTAATTAGCGCCAGGTCGCTGAACTCATCCGGATACACGGCAGTAACCGCATAGGTTTTACCATTTGAGGTCACAACAACGATATTCTGCAGATCTTCCACCACATGAGCATTCGTGATAATCCAGCCTTTGCTGTTCACGATAACCCCGGAACCGTGCGCCAAATTAAACCGATCATCAATGGCTCCGTAACGTTCACCCGTAGCTTTGCCAATGATCCCCACTACCGAGGGGGCGATACTGCGGATGATCTGAGGCACAATATCTTCGATGGAGGTGCTGCCGAAGCTCCCCGCCGCCATACTTCTTACCTCTCGCACCGTAACCCCGGACACCCTATTATCGGCTGCATCCATCTGATCCACTCTGCTTACATTGGACGCGTCCGCTCTCCCTGCACTTCCTGACCATGCCGCACTAATCAATATCCCGCTAAGCAGGAGCACTACCATTCCTCTCTCCTTCATTCCGCCCATTCTCATTGCTTATTCACCGGGCCTCTCTATCCCATAGTGGATCTAATATGCCTAATAATAATAAAAGACGCCTTCATTCGCTTGCAGCGGTAAAGGAGTCTTCGGAGTGTATGTCTATACGATTGTAGTTCATTGATCGCTGCTGCAATTACCGGACTAACTTATCCAGTTCATGACCATCGCATAATCGGAAATCAGGAATACCAGCAGGCTTACCAGTGCAAAACCGATGGCAAATTTATTTCTCTGCGGAGCTTTGATTAGCCGGAACAGACCAATGGAAATAATAATGGTAAACAAGATCATGAATACATCAAATGTATGAAACTTGGATGCTCCTGTTGCAACGGCTTCTGCAAGCAGCATGGCGTTACCTCCTCAGAAATTTTATCTGCAATTGATCATTATCCCTAGTTCATCATCTTTCCTGTTCACCTTCTATGTTATCGTCAGGATTTCACTCGCGCAACAAAAAAATCTCAAATATTATGTATTTGCCATAAAAAGTTTACGCAAAGCATCATAATTCCCGCTTTTGAATGATATAAATCATTGCCATAGTGAGTATATTAAATTATCAAGGTGCAGCAACTTTAGTCTCTAAGGCAGACCCTCACTAGATATATCAACGAAAAAAGCCCACCTTGAATCTTACGGCGGACATGCTTCGCTTATGCCATTTTCACTGTTTCTATTTCAAGTAATAGGACCTTCTAACACTTTGCCTATGCCGCGTTATTTGCTGTACAATCAGAATCAATAACTATTCCCTACATATCAAAGGAGCTAAAAGGTATGCACAAAGTTCGTGTCGGTCTGATCGGCTATGGCTTCTCATCATCCACATTCCATGCCCCATTGCTGGGCGTTATCGAGGGGTTCGACATTACTGCGGTATCCTCCTCCAAACCTGAGCTTGTTGGACGTAAGCTGCCAGATGCCGCCGTGGAAATTTCGCCGTCAGCTCTGATTCAGCGCAGCGACGTAGATTTAATCATCATCACCGCTCCGAATGAAGCTCACTTTCCGCTGGCCAAAGAAGCGATCGAGGCCGGAAAACATGTCGTAGTGGAGAAACCGTTTGTTCTCACCTTTGAAGAAGGCACAGAGCTGATTGAACTTGCGCGCAGTAAAGGCGTGCTGCTTAGCGTTTATCATAACCGGCGGTGGGATAATGATTTCCTTACCCTCCAAGAGATTATCGCCTCCGGACGGCTGGGTACTATCTTCACTTACGAAGCCCACTACGACCGCTATCGCCGTGAAGTTCGTGACCGCTGGAGAGAACGGGCGATTCCAGGCTCCGGTCTGCTCTATGATCTTGGAGCACACTTGATTGACCAGGCACTTGTCCTGTTTGGCAGACCCGAGTTTATCACTGCGGATATTCTTTCTCAGCGGGACAATGCGCAGGCCGACGATTATTTCCATATTACCCTGAAGTATGAGCGGCTTCGTGTCATCCTGCACTCAGGCATGCTGGTAAAAGAGCCTGGCCCTCACTTCCTTGTACATGGAGATAAGGGCAGCTTCTGCAAATATGGACTGGACTCACAGGAAGAGACGCTTAAGAGCGGCGGCCTCCCGGGTACGCCTAAGTATGGGGAAGACAATGAGCGGAACTTTGGACCTCGTTTGGGAGAATAGTAAAGGGTTGACCATTCGGGAGACCATCCGCACCCTGCCTGGACGTTATCACTCCTATTATGAAGGAATCTACCAAGCTATTGTTGCCGGCACTCCATCTCCAGTCAGCGCCGAGCAAGCACTCGATGTTATCGCAATCATCGAATGCGCACGGCAGAGCAGCAACGAACAACGTACCCTGCCCTTTCCTCAACATTAGTATTGAAGATTACATAATGCTTGATGCCCGGAATTCAGATGTCATAGCATGCAAAAAAGAACGGGTGCCACCCATTAAAGGGGTGACACCCGTTCTTTCGTTGTTGCTCATTACGCTTCGCGAAGGGAGACGGGTTCCTCCTGCAGCTTCTTGGTTCGCTCCGTGTCACGGATCAGAACCGGTTTCAAATACTTGCCTGTATAGGACTCCTCTACTTTCACAAGCTGCTCCGGTGTTCCGGTGGCCAGCACGGTTCCTCCACCGCTTCCGCCCTCAGGTCCCATATCAATAATATAATCCGCCGTCTTGATTACATCGAGATTATGTTCAATTACCAGTACGGATTCACCCGAATCGACCAGCCGGTGCAGCACTTCCAGAAGGCGTCCGATATCATCCACATGAAGGCCTGTCGTAGGCTCGTCCAGGATATACAGCGTCTTGCCTGTACTGCGTCTGTAGAGCTCAGATGCCAGCTTCACCCGCTGTGCCTCCCCACCAGACAAGGTGGTTCCCGGTTGACCCAGATTAATATAGCCCAGTCCAACATCAAGCAGCGTCTGCATCTTACGGTGAATGCGCGGGATGTTCTTGAAGAATTCCGTCGCATCCTCCACCGTCATTTCGAGAACATCAGCAATATTTTTTCCTTTATATTTCACTTCCAGCGTTTCACGGTTATACCTTTTGCCTTTGCACACCTCACAAGGCACATAAACGTCCGGCAGGAAGTGCATCTCAATCTTGATAATGCCGTCACCGCGGCAAGCCTCGCAGCGTCCGCCTTTTACGTTAAAGCTAAACCGTCCTTTTTGGAATCCGCGCACCTTCGCTTCGTTAGTCTTAGCGAACAGGTCGCGGACATCATCGAACACGCCGGTATAGGTTGCCGGGTTGGAACGCGGGGTCCGTCCGATTGGAGACTGGTCAATATCAATTACTTTATCCAGATGCTCCAGACCGCGAATCTCCTTATGGAGTCCGGGGCGGACCTTAACGGCCTTATTCAGCTGGCGGGCCAGGCTCTTATATAGAATCTCATTGACCAGCGAAGATTTACCGGAACCGGATACACCTGTTACTGCTGTGAACACACCCATAGGGATCTTGACGTTCACATTCTTCAGATTGTTCTCCTTGGCACCGCGTATTTCCAGCCATCGGTCATCGGTTGCCCGGCGTTTGTCACTGACCGGAATAAACTTCCGGCCGCTTAAGTATTCGCCGGTCAAGGATTTAGGATCGTTCATGATCTCTTCCGGTGTTCCCTGGGCGATTATATTCCCACCATGTATTCCCGCGCCTGGTCCAATATCAATAATATAATCTGCCGCCATCATCGTATCCTCATCATGCTCAACCACGATCAAGGTATTACCTATATCTCTCATATGAGCCAGCGTGGAGATTAGGCGGTCATTATCACGCTGATGCAGACCAATACTCGGCTCATCCAGAATATACAGGACGCCCATAAGACTGGAACCAATCTGCGTTGCCAGCCGGATGCGCTGCGCTTCACCACCGGATAACGAGCCCGCCGCACGGCTCAGCGTCAAATAATCAAGCCCTACATTGACCAGGAATCCGAGACGGCTGCTGATCTCTTTAAGAATCAGATGAGCAATTGCAGTTTCTTTCTCGCTAAGCTCAATAGATTGAAAGAACTGCATGCATTCCCCGATAGAGAAATCCGTAACATCGGCAATATTACGGCTGTTCACGGTTACCGCCAGAATTTCTTTCTTCAAGCGTTTGCCTTTGCACACATGACATGGCTTAGCGCTCATAAATCCTTCGATGAATTCACGGATACCTTCCGATGCGGTCTCACGGTATCTGCGCTCCAGGTTAGGAATAATACCTTCAAAGGCTACCATCGCATCTTTCTTCTGTCCGAAATCATTCTCATAACGGAAGCGTATCTTCTCATTGCCCGTACCATGAAGCAGCTTAGCCATCTGCTCCGGTGTTAATTCGCTAACCGGGATATTCTGCGGGATATGGAAATGCTCGCAGACGGATTTCAGAAATTGAGGATAATAATTGGATGTGCTTCCCGTCCAAGCCAGAAAAGCACCTTCCTCTATCGACTTGCCTGGATCAGGAATTAGCAGATCCGGATCGACTACCATCTTTACTCCTAGACCGTCACACTCCGGGCAAGCCCCAAATGGACTGTTAAAGGAGAACATCCGGGGAGCCAATTCCTCAATACTGAAGCCGCAGACCGGACAAGCAAAACTGGCACTGAACAGCAACTCCTCCTGTCCAATGATGTCTACAATGATCTGTCCACCGGAGAGCTTAAGCGCCGTCTCCAGGGAATCAGTCAGACGGGTCTGCACATCCTCTTTAATCACAATACGGTCGACCACCACTTCGATGGTATGCTTCTTGTTCTTCTCCAGCTCAATATCCTCAGACACATCCCGCTGTTCGCCGTCAACACGGACGCGCACGAAGCCCTGCTTTGAAATATCGGCAAACAGCCCTTTATGCTCCCCTTTGCGTCCTGAAATAATCGGCGCAAGGATCTGCAGGCGGGTCTTCTCCGGATACTGCATAATCCGGTCTACCATCTGCTCTACCGTCTGGGAAGTAATCTCGATTCCGTGCTCCGGACAATGCGGATGACCAACACGGGCAAAAAGTAGCCGGAGGTAATCATAGATCTCTGTTACCGTACCTACCGTAGAGCGGGGATTGCGGCTGGTCGTCTTCTGGTCGATGGAGATTGCCGGTGACAGGCCCTCGATGGAATCGACATCGGGTTTCTCCATTTGTCCCAGGAACTGCCGTGCGTAAGCGGACAGGGACTCTACATATCTCCGCTGTCCTTCTGCATAAATCGTATCAAACGCAAGCGAGGACTTCCCGGAACCGCTTAGTCCCGTCAGCACGACGAAGCGGTCACGGGGGATCGTCACGTCTATATTCTTCAAATTGTGCGCCCTCGCGCCTTTAATCACTATGTTCTCGATCGCCAACGGAATACATCTCCTTCATTTCGATCCCTCCCAAACCCTCCCTTAGCCAAGGGAGGGCCCCAAGGGTTGCACCCTCTGGACACCCGCAACAATGATTGGCGGAAGGAGATATGGGGATCGTTCTTTGTTACTTTCTATTGCCGAGCGCTTGTCCCTAAAGGGACCGCTTGGACTTTAGGCGCTCCCGAGGGCTGCGTTTCCTGCTACACCGTGCGTAGAGGCGCTGTCCCTTCGGGATTCGCTTACTTTACTGAATGGTGACTCCATGCAGTGTGTTGGTGACTTTCCTGCTACAGCGTGCGTAGAGGCGCTGTCCCTTCGGGATTCGCTTACTCACTGATAAATCATGGACGTAGTATCTAAGATGACTACTACTCTGCTCGGAGCTCCAATAGAGCGTCGCGAAGCTCGGCGGCACGTTCGAACTGGAGGTTCTTCGCCGCGTCTTTCATCTCGGCCTCGAGGCGCTGCATCAGGCTCTGACGCTCCTTCTTGCTCAGCTTGCCGTCAGCACCGGTAAGATAATCGGCTTTGGATTCTGCGACCTTGGTTGCTTCGATGATCTCGCGGACTTTTTTGTTGATGGTTGTAGGTGTAATTCCGTGCTTCTCATTATAGGCTATTTGTTTCTCTCTGCGGCGGCTGGTTTCACTGATCGCCTTCTCCATGGAATCCGTAATCTTGTCGCCGTAGAGAAGCACCCGTCCCTCAGAGTTCCGGGCCGCACGGCCGATCGTCTGAATCAGTGAACGTTCCGAGCGGAGGAAGCCCTCTTTGTCAGCATCGAGAATCGCTACAAGCGATACTTCCGGCAGATCTAGACCTTCCCGCAGGAGGTTGATCCCGATCAGGACATGGAAGGTTCCCAGCCGCAAATCACGCAGTATCGCCATCCGCTCCAAGGTTTTAATATCCGAATGCAGGTAACGCACTTTGATGCCGATCTCCTTCAGGTAATCGGTGAGATCCTCTGACATTTTCTTGGTCAGCGTTGTGATGAGTACACGTTCATCGCGCTCAATCCGCAGCCGTACTTCTGCGATAAGGTCATCAATCTGCCCTTCGGTCGGACGAACCTCGATAATCGGATCCAACAATCCGGTCGGGCGGATAATTTGTTCCACCATCGTCTCGCAATGCTCCATCTCGTAAGGTCCCGGCGTTGCCGACACATACACAATCTGCTTAACTTTATCCTCAAATTCCTCGAATTGCAGCGGCCGGTTATCCAGCGCGGAGGGAAGCCGGAAGCCATGCTCTACAAGGACTGTCTTACGCGCCCGGTCACCATTGTACATCCCACGAATCTGGGGAAGCGTAACATGTGACTCATCAATAACAATAAGCATATCGTCCGGAAAATAATCCATCAGTGTAAAAGGAGTCGCTCCAGGCTCCCGGAAAGTGAGCGGTCCTGAGTAGTTCTCAATGCCCGAGCAGAAACCCACTTCCTTCATCATCTCGATATCATACCTCGTCCGCTGCTCAAGCCGCTGGGCCTCCAGCAGTTTGCCGGCATCACGAAGCACGGCCAGCCGCTCTTCCAGCTCCCGTTCGATATTAACCAGTGCTACCCGCATAGTCTCTTCTTTGGTAACAAAGTGAGAAGCCGGGAAAATCGCCACATGATCACGCTCACCGATTAATTCACCCGTCAGAACATCAATTTCTGTAATCCGCTCGATCTCATCGCCAAACAATTCCACCCGTATCGCATGCTCTCCTTGCGATGCCGGGAAGATCTCGATAACATCGCCACGAACACGAAACGTTCCGCGTACGAAATTCATATCATTGCGCTGGTATTGGATATCCACGAGCCTGCTCAGTATCTGGTTTCGCGGCTTCTCCATCCCTACCCGAAGCGATAACAGCAGACTGCTGTATTCCTCGGGAGAACCCAAACCGTAAATGCAGGATACGCTGGCTACAATAATGACATCACGGCGTTCGAACAGTGAGCTTGTCGCCGAGTGGCGGAGCTTATCAATCTCTTCATTAATACTGGAATCTTTCTCGATATAGGTATCGGAGGAAGGGATATACGCCTCCGGCTGATAGTAATCGTAGTAGCTGACAAAGTAGTCTACTGAATTATTCGGAAAAAAATCCTTGAATTCACTAGCCAGTTGAGCGGCCAATGTCTTGTTATGAGCAATGACAAGGGTCGGCCTGTTAAGTTTGGAAACCATTTGTGCGATGGTAAAGGTCTTCCCTGTCCCTGTCGCTCCCAGCAGCGTCTGGTGCTTCTTGCCCTGCCGGATGCCTTCTACTAGCTGCTCAATGGCACGAGGCTGATCGCCCTGGGGTGTATATTCGGACTGCAGTTCAAAAGTCTGTTTGCTAATGACAATATCACTCATTTGCCCGTCTCCCCTCAATCGACTAAAATATATTAATATATAACCACGTTCTACAGTTCATTGTCGTCTTTAGGTACAATCTCCATACGACAGTGAAAAATATACAATAATAGTATGTTGCGATAACAAATATAAGAATACTTGTTCCCGTACATTATACATTGTTGCCAGTACTGATGCAAACCATAATATAGAACAGAATAGGAGCACGGATGAATATGGATATTACCGCAGTTATCGGCTTATTAGCCGGACTGGCTGCCTTGATCGGCGGTTTTTTCTGGGAAGGAGGAAGCATCTCAGGCATCCTGCAGCCTAACGCGGCGCTGATTGTATTTGGCGGTACGCTCGCCGCGGTCATGATCAGCTTCCCTGCCGCCCGACTGCGGACCATTCCTGCCGCACTCCGCATGGCCTTTGGCAGAAACAGGGAGGATGTGAAGGAAAGAGCGGACGAAATCATTGCCATGTCGGCACTTACCCGGCGGGGCGGTGTTCTTGCATTGGAACAAACGGCCGAGGAGCATCCCCATTATTTTACCCGGGAGGGGCTGCAATTAATTGTTGACGGTAATGACCCCGACCAGGTGAAGCAAATCCTTGAACTTGAAATGGATGCCACCGAACTGAAATTCGACGGTTATGCCAAAATATTCGAAGCTGCGGGCGGATATGCGCCTACGATGGGGATTATCGGTACGGTCATGGGCCTTATCCGTGTTCTCGGGAATTTGTCCGATCCTTCCCATCTCGGACCTTCGATTGCCGTTGCTTTTACCGCAACCCTATACGGTGTGGCCAGCGCCAATCTGATCTTTCTGCCGATTGCCTCCAAGATCAAGTCGCGAGGTCAAAGCCAGATCCATCTGATGGAGATGCTGCTGGTCGGTATCCTCTCCCTGCAGAACGGAGAACATCCTCTGCTGGTCCGCAAAAAGCTGGCTTCCTTTACCCCCGAATCGGACGGAGAACAGCGAGGTATGTTATGAGACAGCGGGGCCGCAAAAAATCTCCACTGCGCACTAGAGACATCCGCGACCGCTGGATGATTACGTATGCCGATCTGATAACGCTTTTACTGATCTTTTTTGTTGTTCTATATGCAATGAGCAGCCTGGACGGCAACAAGTATGGCATTGTTACCGATTCACTGTCCCAGACCTTCCGTTCCGGCAATCCGGTATTGGAGGGAGGTACGGGCATCCTGGATTCCGGTCCGGGAGAATCCGGTTCCCAGAATGCCGGAACTGGCGGACAGACTGCGGGAAGCAACTCAGACTCAGGCGGTGGACAAGCAGGAAATGGCGCCGGAACAGGGGGCACAGATGCTGGAACGGGGAACTCCAGCACCGGATCAGCGGAAGAACCAACCGCGAGAGAGCAGGCCTTCAAAGAGCAGGAAGCGAAACTCGCCGATCTGATGGGTGTCATCACGAAGTATGTGCAGGAAAACAACTTGGGGGACCAGATCTTTGTGGAGGATAAACCGCAGGGAATCGCCATTACACTAAGCGACCGTTTTCTTTTTGATGTGGGAGACGCCACCATTAAGGCTCCTTCACTGCCTGCGCTGCGGAAGTTATCCAGCCTGTTTGACGAAATTGGAGCAGTCATCAGCATCGAGGGACATACGGATAATACGCCGGTTCTAGCTTCGTCACTCTATAAAGATAACTGGGAATTATCAGGCGCGAGGGCACTGTCGGTCCTGCGTTTCTTCCTGGAGAAACAGAAGCTAAATCCGGATAAATTTCAGTACGCAGGATACGCGGATACCCGCCCTACCGCTGACAATTCGACGGAAGCCGGACGCCAGAAGAACCGACGGGTTGAATTAACCGTACTGCGCCAGCTGCAGGAGTAACGCGAGAGTCTTAACTCCAGCAGAGCAGACTGTCTCTATGTCGGAACGGCAACGACAATATAAATCAAAGCAGACCTTGCACATCAGTAACATCCTGATGTGCAGGGTCTGCTTTTTTACAACCATCATATAATAATTCCGCCAAGGGAATTCCTGTTATTCTCCTACCAGTTCACGGTAAGCGGCTGCATTCAGCAGTCCGGCTGCTGCATCGGCGAACTCGCCTTCGATCTCCACTTCAAAAATCCATCCGCCGCCATAAGGCTGCTCATTAATCAGCTCAGGGCTGGCTTCAAGTGCGTCATTGATTTTGGTTACCTTGCCGGTTACTGGTGAATATAATTCAGATACCGTTTTTACAGATTCGATGCTGCCAACACTGTCCCCAGAGGTTATGGCCGCCCCTACTTCAGGGAATTCCACGAATACGATATCACCTAGCAAATGCTGGGCATGGTCCGTAATCCCGATGCGCACTACGCGTCCTTCACCCTGCTGTGCCCATTCGTGCTCTTCGCTGTATAGCAGGTTGTCTAACACTTCACTCATTCCAAAGCCGCCTCTTTTCAAATGTGGAGTTGTAAATTCAGTTATAGACTAAGTTATCGCTGAGCTTAATGTCAATATAACTGACAGGAAATTTAAATTTGTCATCTTTTCGACGTTTTTATGTTGACATTGCGGCGGCCTAGCCGTTTTAATGGAGACAGTAGAACACAATACGTTTTGCGAATGATGGTACAGGGAGAGACTGACTTCACTTGAAGTCGGCGCCGAAGGAGTAAGCCCGGGAAGGGTGAATCTCTCAGGCAAAAGGACCTGTGCCGGACGCAACTCTGGAGAGCATCTGGCGGTACTTAACGCCGGGTCACCAACGGGGAAACCTGACTGCTTCAGGCAGCGGGGCAACTCTCAGGTACAAAGGACAGAGCGGAAGAACAGAATGATGCGTAAGCATATCTGTCTTCCGCCTGTCCTTTTTAGCATGTAATCAGACCAAAGGAGTGACAAGATGGACGCTTTGAAAAGAACGCCTTTTTACGAGCTTTACTCCGCTTTTCCGGAGGCCAGATGCATTGATTTCGGGGGCTGGGAGCTGCCGGTCCAATTCACTGGCATCGTTAAAGAACATGAAGCGGTGCGGCAGGCAGCCGGGCTCTTCGATGTTTCGCATATGGGCGAGTTCATGGTTACAGGGACCGGGGCAGAAGCTTTTATTCAAAAAATGACCACCAACGATGTCACACGCCTCTCGGATGGTGCGGCACAATACACGCTGATGTGTTATCCGGACGGCGGAGTTGTCGATGATCTGCTTGTCTACCGTTTGGGCACTGAGCGTTACATGCTCGTAGTAAATGCCTCCAATATCGAAAAAGATTATGCCTGGCTTGCAGAGCACCTGCCTTCCGGCGGCGAAGTTACGCTAGTGAACGTTTCGGACGAAACGCTGCTGCTCGCGCTGCAGGGTCCGCTGGCTGAAAGGATTCTTGCAACGGTAACCGATGCTGATCTAAGTACATTGAAACCCTTCCACTTCGTAGAGCATGCCACGGTATGCGGTGTGGATGTACTGCTCTCCCGCACCGGCTACACCGGTGAAGATGGCTTTGAACTGTACGCGCCGTTGAATGCCGCATCTGCATTGTGGAACGGCCTGCTCTCCGCAGGTGAACCTTTCGGTCTGACGCCTTCGGGTCTGGGTGCACGCGACACCCTTCGTTTTGAAGCCAAACTGCCGCTGTACGGTCAGGAATTATCGGCTGACATTACGCCACTTGAAGCTGGGGTACAGTTCTTCGTGAAGCTGGAAGGTGAAGATTTCATTGGCCGTGATGCTCTTCTGAAGCAAAAAGAATCCGGTCTCCCCCGCCGCCTGGTCGGGCTGGAGATGATTGACCGGGGCATTCCACGCTCCCATTATCCCGTCTATGCAGACGGCGTGAAGATCGGGGAAGTCACAACCGGTACGCAGTCCCCGACGCTGAAGCGCAACCTGGGTCTCGCCCTTCTGGACGCGGCTTATAGCGGGCTCGGTACAGAGGTGTACGTGGAGATCCGCGGCAAACAGCTGAAGGCTGCCGTGATCAAAACGCCATTTTACAAGAGAAGCGTGAATTAATTTAGAGAGCACATTGACTTCAAGAGTTAGTATTATAGCGGTCAAGTTGAAGCGGCTGGCCTCCATACTGGGGCGAGTGTCAGATTACATGGAATTTCTACCGTTAATTCGGATGAATAATTAGCTGATACAAGGTTAACGGTAAAAACTGGAGGTAAACATATGATTTCTTCCTCATTCCGCTCCTATGTGAACTAATAACGCCAGTTTTTCCATCTAAATATTGAAATCAGCCTAAATTCATTACATTACCTCCGGTTTTTCCTGTTAATCCAGACGAACGAACCGCTGCTCAGATAAATCTAAACGAATCGCTATTTTTAAACCAATATATAAACCCGGTTTTAAAACAAATATAAAAATTCAGGAGTGAAGCCACCATGAAGCACCGCTATCTGCCGATGACCGAGCAGGACCGCAAGGAGATGATGGAAACCGTCGGCATTCAGTCCACGGAGGAACTGTTCTCCGATATTCCGGAGGCCGTCCGGTTCCGGGGAACCCTCCCGATGTCTGAAGCGCTCGATGAATATGCACTGCTCCGCCATATGAGCAGTCTTGCCGCCAAGAATGCTAACTTTGACAGCCATGCCAGCTTCCTCGGAGCAGGATTGTACGATCATCATATTCCAGTGGTTATCAACCATGTCATTTCCCGCTCAGAGTTCTACACCGCCTATACTCCTTATCAGCCGGAGATCAGTCAGGGCGAGCTTCAAGCCATCTTCGAGTTCCAATCCTATATTTGCGAACTCACCGGCATGAAAGTAGCCAATGCCAGTATGTATGACGGAGCCACAGCTTTTGCGGAAGCAGCGGTTCTCGCAGCCGGATCTACGAAACGGGGCAAGCTGGTCGTATCCCGCGCTGTTCATCCGGAAGCACGCCAGGTGCTTCGCACCTCAGCCAATGCCTGGGGCCTTGAGGTTGTGGAAGTCGACTATAAAGACGGAGTAACCGATCTTGAACAACTTGCTGAAGCCATTGATGCTGATACAGCAGCAGTGCTCGTGCAGTCGCCCAACTTCTTCGGCTGTATCGAGGATCTTGGTGCCATCTCACCATTGATTCATGCCGTTAAAGGACTGTTTGTCGTCAGCGCCAACCCGATTGCCCTCGGCGTACTGGAGACCCCCGGTGCGCTCGGCGCCGACATTGTTGTCGGCGATGCCCAGCCGCTAGGAATTCCGGCTTCGCTCGGCGGTCCGACGTGCGGTTTCTTCGCTGTAGCTGAGCCATTGATGCGCCGTATGCCGGGCCGCATCGTCGGCCAGACCGTCGATCGTAACGGCAAACGCGGTTTCGTATTGACGCTTCAGGCACGGGAGCAGCATATCCGCCGTGAAAAGGCGACATCGAACATCTGCTCCAACCAGGCTCTTCTCGCACTGTGCGCTTCCGTCTACCTGTCCGTCATGGGCAAGGAAGGCATGCGCGAGGTGGGCGAGCTGAACATCCGCAAGAGCCATTATGCAGCAGGCAAGCTAAGTGAAGTAGCTGGTGCTGAACGTACCTTCTCCGCCCCATTCTTTAATGAATTCGTATTGAAGCTTCCTGAAGGAAGCAGCATTAGCGGCATTAACTCCAAGCTGCTTCAAGAAGGGTATCTCGGCGGCTATGATCTTGGCCAGGATTATCCGGAGCTCGCCGGACATATGCTCGTCGCTGTCACGGAAAAAAGAAGCAAATCCGAAATCGACCAATTCGCAAGCGCACTGGAGGGCTGTCTATGAAACCGGAACAAGAATACATGACCCCCGGGCTGCCGGCCGCCAAGCCAGAGCAAAGCCTGATCTTTGAACTAAGCCGTCCCGGACGCTCGGCCTATTCCCTGCCGCAGTGTGATGTTCCGCAAGAGGATAGCATGGAATCCATGATTCCATCAGGACTGCTGCGCAGTCAGCCTGTCGTTCTTCCCGAAGTGTCTGAAGTCGATGTTATCCGCCACTATACTGCCCTTTCACGCCGCAACTTTGGTGTCGATAACGGGTTCTACCCGCTAGGTTCCTGCACGATGAAATATAATCCGAAGATCAACGAGGACGTCGCCCGTTTCACGGGTCTCGCCAAGATCCATCCCTACCAGCCGGAAGAGAGCATCCAAGGTGCGCTTGAGCTGATGTATACCCTGCAAAATGATCTGGCCGCGCTGACCGGCATGGATGCCGTATCGCTCCAGCCTGCTGCAGGCGCACATGGCGAATGGACCGGTCTGATGATGATCCGCGCCTACCATGAGAGCCGCGGTGAGACCCGCACCAAGGTCATTGTGCCGGACTCTTCACACGGAACCAATCCCGCTAGCGCCGCGGCTGCCGGGCTCGAAACGGTAACGATCCCGTCGAACGATAAAGGGATGGTTGACCTGGAACAGCTAAAAGCGGCTGTCGGCAGCGATACTGCCGCGCTTATGCTAACCAACCCGAGTACTCTTGGCTTGTTCGAGACGCAAATCGTCGAGATTGCCGCCATCGTCCATGAGGCTGGCGGTTTGCTCTACTACGACGGAGCGAACTCCAACGCCATCATGGGCATTACCCGCCCCGGTGATATGGGCTTTGACGTTGTACATCTTAATCTGCACAAGACGATGAGCACCCCACACGGCGGCGGCGGCCCTGGAGCCGGACCAGTCGGCGTGAAAGCAAGACTTATTCCATTCCTGCCACAGCCAACCGTAGCTAAGAACGAAGACGGAAGCTTCCGTCTCGATTCCGGCGGCCCGGAATCCATCGGGCGCGTCAAAGCATACTACGGCAACTTCGGTATTCTCGTCCGCGCCTATGCCTATATCCGCACCTACGGGCCGGACGGTCTTCGTGAAGTTTCTGAAAATGCCGTGCTCAATGCCAACTACATGATGCACCGTCTGGCACCGTATTTTGAAATCCCGTATCCGGGGGTCTGCAAGCATGAATTCGTCATGTCCGGCAAGAATCTTAAGGCATATGGTGTCCGTACACTGGACGTAGCCAAACGCCTGCTCGACTTCGGTTACCACCCGCCAACCGTCTATTTCCCGCTGACGGTAGAGGAATGCATGATGATCGAGCCTACCGAGACCGAGAGCAAGGAAACGCTCGACGGCTTCATCGAGACGATGATCCAGATCGTCAAGGAAGCGAAGGAGACACCGGAGGTAGTTATTAACGCTCCGCATACCACGGAGATCAGCCGTCTCGACGAGACGCAGGCAGCGCGCAAGCCGGTATTGAATTGCTCCTGCGGTTGATTGACCGGATTTAAATACAATTAATAAAGCGGCTGATCCAAGTCTGTATTCTGACTTGGATCAGCCGCTTTATTGGCGTTGGCATTACATTTTCCGCAGTCTATGACGTTAACTTCTTGGTAAATTGCCGGCGGTCATTCACATTCATTTTGGTATATATGCTTTTAACGATATTACGAACCGTACCTTCACAGATATCCAGTTCGTTAGAAATGTACAGCGCGCTTTTTTCTAAAAACCACTGGTACGCTACGTCCTTCTCTCTGGCTGTCAGGTTGTATTCCTGAAATTTAGTCACTATTCTGTGCTGTTGCACCTCAGCGTTCTGATTCATCCATTTGCCCGTAACATTCTCTGAAACTTGCTGGATAAAAGGAATGGCAAATTCGATCGGCTGTTGCTTATGAAAGGAGATATCGACATAACCCTGGACAATACCATCTAAATATAAGGGGGCGCACACACAATTCCAGTGCTTGAACGTTGGATCTGAATGTTCATCTCCCTGCACAACTCCAATACAATTCATCTCCATGGCCAGGGACACGGCATTCAAACCGGCACTTTGTTTCGCCAAGGATAGTCCGGCACTAAAACCAGCCTGTTCCATCTCGTCCCGAAGAGATTCCGCTGAAGATACCACATCAAGAATCCGGCCGGTCTTATCGGTTAGAAAGATAACAAAGGGCAGCGGTATAAATTCACTTATTCGTTTCATTTCATTACGGATAGATAAGATTAATGCTCCTTGATAGTTATATACCGGCTCAGTACTAGTTATTTCATTCGTTCCTATTAAATAATTTGTTGATTCTAAACTATCCGCATTATTGAATTGAAAAGCGTTCCTCTGCTCTTCTGTTAATCCGTCCACTGCGCACCATGTTCTTGACTTGTTTAGGATTGTTAACAAAATAAGTAGGCCTCCTAAATTCAGTGTCATCCTCTCGTGCTATTATTGTAATATAATACCAAGATAATTAGAGGCCATTTGTGAAATTAATCACTAAGTATAAGCTGCTACCTCTGTTTCTTTATGTAAATAGCCAATGTTGTATATATAAAATGCTCACTCGTTGAGTTAGTGTAGTCATTAATGAGTAAAAATTGATCACAAAAAGGAGACAGACTTCAATGAAATTTAAAATCTTCAACAGTCTATTAGCAGCCCTCGTCTTATCCGGCATGATCAGCTTATCTGCATTTGCTGCGGAGCAACCGATTACGGTTCTGATTGATCAGCAAAAACTTGAGCTTAGCGGCAGTGCACCTGTTAACGACCACGGATCTATCCTTCTTCCCATGCGCGCTATATTTAAAGAGCTTGGACTTGATGTGAAATGGGACTCCAAAACCGGCTCTATTACCGGCACGAAGAACGGCCTGATCATTAAGCTCAAGGTGGGTAGCAAGCAAGCGAGCATCAACGGAACCGCCAAACAGCTGACCTCCTCTCCTCAAGTGATCGACAAAGTTACGTATGTACCGCTGCGTTTTGTGAGTACAGCGACCGGCAGTGATATTAAATGGGATCCGAAGAATAACACCGTCACCATTCTTACTAAACAGAACACCGTTGATCCTAAAGAAATTTCAGCCTTTTTCGAAAATTATGTTGCCTATTCCAACAAAGAAAATTACGACGGATTTATGAGTCTCATTGATCCGCAATCTCCGCTGGGACAGATTGGACCGCAAATCAAGGATCAAATGGCACAATATGATTTTCACACCACGATTGATCAATTAGATATCCTTAGTCTGAAGCCGGGCGAAGCCACTGTTCATACCATCGAATCTTCACACAAAATCAGCGGCCCCTTCATGCTGGACAGCAAATCGGACTATACCTATTCACTGGTCAAAAAAGAGAATAGTTGGTTGATCAGCAATCTGCAAATTAACGGCACGCAGTATATCCTGCCTGATGAGATGCTGAAAGCTGCAATCACGGTTCCGAAAGCGGATGAGGAAGGAATCATGGCCGTTCTTCAAGCCAACCTTAAATACTCGAATGAAGAAAATATGGACGGCGTGTTATCCACCATCGATGCAGCATCACCTGCATTTGCACAGAGCAAAGAGGCCTATGGCCAAATCTTCAAAGTGTATGATTTATTATTCGCGTTTGAATCTACCAAGATCATCAGTTATTCGGAGAACGAAGCTGCGGTTTATGTCGTTCAGACGACTAAAAAGGTAAAAGGCCCAGACTTCCAGGATAACCGTACTACCAGCGTTTCAACCTTGAAGAAAACCAAAGACGGCAAATGGGTTGTAGAGCAAACCTTTCTGATCAAAAGCGAGGCACTGACCCAATAAAAATCCCTGTTTTTCGCACGGCTGATCAACGTCCCGCATATCAATGAGATCAGCCATCTCGACGAGATTCAGAATGCACACAGGCCGGTGCTGAACTGTTCCTGCGGCTGAAGCCACCGATTGAACTTCACATTGAATAACAGAAAGCGGCTGATCCAAGTCTGAATAACAGACTTTGGAATCAGCCGCTTTTGGGGACGGGATTATTCAGCTTTGCCAGCTATGTTGTAAGTTTCCTGGAAAACTGCCGGCGATCATGCGCGCTTTTTTTCAATAACCACTGATAAGCACAGCCCCGAACTGTCCAATCCGAAGGATGGTCACTTTTTTTCAAAGTGTCCATCCTTCGGATCACTATTCCTTTTAGTCAAAGAAACGGTGCTTAAAACTCGAATTTACGATCAATTCCAAAAAGTGCAAGAATAAGAACCCGTCGTATACGGACAGTCGATAATATTATGTGAAAACACTCCATAGATTCCCCACTTTGACTTAACTGTTATATTTGGGCCTGATCCTCCTCCAACATAAGTTACGATACCTGAGTGGCCTCCTGCACCATAATCCACTTTACTTCCAATTTTCCCCGTTCCACTGGTATAACTGCCATCAGTCCTATATGCACTTGCGCTATCCATCCAATGAGTATTAGTCGAACTTGTTGAATACCATGCATATGAATGGCAATTATAACTAGGATTCTGAGGACTTAAAACTGTTGCATTAGGATAAGTTGCTGCCATTGTAGCTTGTAACGCCGATGCCTGTTGCGAAGTAATGCCATGATCAGCCCAAGTCAAATCTTTATATGTTGGCACACTAGTGCCCCTAGGTGTTGTTACAGAACTGTAAGTAAAGTATGGAGTAATAACACTATTTGGATTAACAATACTATTGGAACTAATACCTTCAAGTAGGATTTCAACATGAAGTCCTTGAGTAATTACTTTAGTATCTGTTGTATTTAAAAGACCTATCATATCCTGGTATTGCTCAAGTTCGAATATGGCGTCAGTTCTCTTTGTCAATTCTTGTAAGCCGTTAAAACTGCTGTAGATTGCATTGAATCCCTCTTGCTTAGTATTAAATGCATACATATTTACTAACATCCACAGAAGCAGAATCTCTATTTGAGCACAATCCATATTTCTAGATGCGGGCCTCTGTTGATATTAAAAATCAGTCATTATTCCAAATATATAAGGGTAACACTTCGTAGAATAAACTTTCATCAAAAATGCTTCTCTATGTCTTTCTAACTTATCAATATGCATCTGCTTTTATCACAAATGCATAAATTACTTTATTCAGGCCCCACGTCGCTATAATTTTAAACCCTCTGAAATCTATCCTTGTATTATCAAATTTTGAATTCAACAGAGATGCTGGATTTTTTTGCAGTAGAAAACTAAATTTATCATCTTCATTAGTTAATGAAATATCGGTAGACAACTTATCGGGATACAAATACCCCCCCTCTGAATTCAACAATATGTCTTTGACAGTAACATTGTCAGGTGGGACTTTTCCAAAATCTAAAGTTATTTTCTTGTTGATTTCTATATACTTAGTTTCAGATAAAGTGAGTTGTTCAGATTTAAAAATATCCTTTTCACTTTCTGAAATGCTATCCTTCGAATAATTGAAGGAAATGTTTTTAATACTCTCATCCCCAATAGTCACTGTTAATTCATGACTTTCATCATGCATCTGTACTTTACTAGTACTTATTAAGTTGTTACTTTCATTAGTTATCATACAACCACTACATCCCAGTGAAGTAATTAGCAATAAAATGACCAATCCATGTTTCACAAAAAACATTCCCTTCATTTATATTTCATGATGGCAGCAAGGCATGACCTCTTTTTTCTAACGTTAGCAAGATTATTGTGAAAATGTTCACACATATACGTTCGTCTTTCCGCCTTTAATTCCATATTATTAATATATATTTATTTTTTTAATATATAAAGAATTTATTTACAAATATTAGCCATTTCATCTGGAGTCCCATCAACCGTTTTGGATAGGTAGAAA
Organism: Paenibacillus oryziterrae; assembly: GCF_042610485.1. Lineage (NCBI taxonomy): Bacteria > Bacillati > Bacillota > Bacilli > Caryophanales > Paenibacillaceae > Paenibacillus > Paenibacillus oryziterrae. The sequence continues at coordinate 58,888 of NZ_JBGJZO010000018.1, forward strand.
AATATAAGTGTCGGAAGATCAACAATCGGCAAATCACCAGAAATCAGTACAAACTTATAGATTACATGTTGAAGGCCGATTGAATATTTAGATAAAGCGGCTGATCCGACTGGATCAGCCGTTTTTTGGGTATGCACCATCCGCCAAATACATTAAATTCCTTTATTTCTTCGCTATATTGCGACAGCCTTCGATACTATACCTATGCTATATTTGCCAATAGTTCTTTTGAGGCGTCAGGATAAGGGAGTGAATTTCTTGAGTATTATTGAGGCCAGACAATTATCCAAATCGTTCATGCAGGCGGTGAAGGAGCCCGGACTAAAGGGGGCGGTCAAGCACTTATTTGTACCAAAGCATATTGAAAAGATTGCTGTACAACCGCTTGACCTCTCCATTGAAGCCGGTGAAACAGTGGCCTATGTAGGGCCTAACGGGGCAGGCAAATCCACCACCATCAAGATGCTGACGGGCATACTGGTCCCCTCTTCCGGCACCGTTTCTGTAAACGGTATCAATCCCCACAAGAAGAGAATGGCTAATGCCGCACAGATCGGCGCAGTATTCGGTCAACGCACCCAGTTGTGGTGGGATATTCCGATTATTGAATCCTTCTCTTTGCTGAAAGATATCTATCATATTCCCGAACACGTATACCAAAGTAATCTGGACCGGTTCATTGAGCTTCTCGGCATGAATGAATTTATCCACTTGTCGGCCCGAAAGCTCTCCCTGGGTCAACGCATGCGTGCGGACCTGGCCGCTTCATTATTACATAATCCTCCGATCCTCTATCTGGATGAACCCACCATCGGGCTGGATGTATCGGTCAAGCAGAAAATCCGGGAATTTATTAAGCAGATCAATCAGGAGCAGAGAACCACCGTTATGCTTACAACTCATGATCTGGGCGACATTGAGGATCTGTGCAGAAGGCTGATCATTATTGACCACGGCTCCATTATCTATGACGGCAGTTTAGCAGAGGTCAAATCCCGGTTCGCCGGTAAACGCACCATTTTCTTTCAAGTAGAATCCCCTTTACCTGATTTGTTCAAGCAGCTGGAGCACACTCCCGGGATGAAACTGGATATTCAGAGCGGATTAGAGTTCTCCGTTTCCTTTGACCGTCATGAGTACACTGCCAGCGAAGTGGTAAGCCGGGTGATGAAGCATGGCGAAGTGGTAGATTTCCGGATGGAGGATGCCAACATTGAGCAGGTAATCAAAGCCGTGTACGACGGCAAGCTGGACCTGAATTCGGACAGGACATACGGGAGTGCCAGCTCATGATCACACTGAAGAAATACAGCAGTATTGCCAACCGCTCTTTGCAAAATATTTTGGCCTACCGGGTTTCGTATATCATTTCGTTCCTTGCTAATTTCATCAATTTACTGGCTATCTATTTCTTATGGCAAGGGATTTACCATGGCCGCGACTCGCTGGGCGGATACACCTGGGATGAGATGAAATCTTACCTGCTCGTAACCTTCCTGGCCAATTCGGTTCTGACCTGGTATTCGGAGACGGCCATTTCCGGCAAAATCCTCGATGGCAGTGTCGCCGCCGATTTGCTGAAGCCGCTGGATTTTCAAAGCGCTCGGTTCGCGGAGACATTAGGATCAAGCCTCGTAGAAGCTGGAATGAGCGCTTTTCTCATCGGCATTTTTGCCTTGTTCAATTCCGGAATATCCGTGCCGCACGATCCGCTTGTATACCTATTATTCGTCATCAGCCTGCTGGCAGCTATGGTCGTCAAATTCGGAATTGTATATCTGGCCGCCCTGCTCTGTTTCTGGTCAACTGGCTCGCTGGGCATTGTCTGGACGAGGATTGCTGTTACCAATTTGCTCTCCGGGGCACTTGTTCCTTTGGCCTTCTTCCCGGGTTGGCTGGAGAAGCTGGCCCTGCTGCTGCCTTTCCAGAGCATTATCCACACTCCCACTGTGATTTTCCTGCAGCAGGCTGAAGCATGGGAAGCGCTGAAGCTCATTGGCATCCAATGTTTTTGGGGAGCTGCACTATGGATTTTAGGGAAATGCATGTGGAACTGGGCAGTCCGCCAGGTCACCATTCATGGGGGATAGAGAGGAGGAATCAAGGACATGTCGCTGCAACGGATGTTTTATTTATATAAAAGACTGTATGTACAGCAGCTAAAGGTCATCCTGGAATATAACAAGGACTTCTATATTCTGATGTTCTCTGCTGCATTAACACAGGTGCTTGGATTCATCTTTCTCTGGGTGATTTATGACCGGATCCCCGACATCAACGGATGGCAGTTTTGGGAAGTGACGTTTATGTATGCGATGATTTATCTGACAGAAGGAGTTGCGTCCTTGTTTTGCGAAGGAATCTGGAGAATGAGCAGACTGGTGAATCAGGGGGATCTGGACAGGTATCTGCTGCGGCCGGTGCCGGTGGTTCTGCAGATCTTCTGTACGGGTATCGGTATCAATGGCCTCGGAAACCTGCTGATCGGCGGTGTGATTGTTTGGCAATCTCTTGCCCACAGCACGCCTGACTGGTCACCTGCGAAAATATTGATCATCATGCTGCTGATGATAATGGCGGTCATTATCCGTGTATCCATTATCCTGGCGGGAAACTCAGCCGCTTTCTGGATTCGTAACGCCCGCAACGCTTTTCCGCTCATGGTCCATAACCTGGCTGACCTGGCTAAATACCCGATCTCTTTATTTCCCCAAGCGGTACGCATCTTCATTTCGACGGTGCTTCCTTATTCCTTTATCAGCTTCTTTCCGGCAACCTACATTTTCGGCAAAAGCGAATGGTCCGGCTGGTGGATGCTCAGCCCCGTCGTGGCCATCGGAAGCGCGTTCACTGCCTACGGCATCTTCCGCTTTGGACTTTCCCGTTATGAGAGCACGGGAAATTAACGTGACCTCAATTGATACAGGCCCTTCCTTCGGTCATCGACGATGACGAAGAAAGGGCCTGCCTTTTTCCTAAACAGCTACCTATTAAGCCTCTTGCGCTTTAGCCTGAACAGCCACCTTACGTTCCTTAGCTGACTTGCGGAAGTAGAACAGCTCATAGATGGCTGGTACTACGATCAACGTAAGCAGTGTAGCAGCGGTCAATCCGCCGATAACGACGATTGCCAAACTCTGCGAGACGATGCTTCCCTGCTCGGAGTGTCCGAACAAGAGGGGAGTCATCGCGAAGATGGTGGCAATGGCGGTCATCAGAATCGGACGCATCCGGGTTCCGGCTGCTTCAAGGATCGCTTCGCGGATGCTCATATGGGTTTCATTTTGCTTGATGCGGTCTATAAGCACGATGGCGTTCGTCACGACAATGCCGATGAGCATCAGTGCCCCGAACAATGCGGTGAAGTCAGGCGTTACACCGGAGACAAGCAGTCCGACAATCGCCCCGATAGCCGCCAGCGGCAGAGAGAACATAATGGCGAATGGAGCCCGCAGCGTTTTGAACGTCAGCACCATGATCAGGTAGACGAGTCCGATGGAGATCAGCGCGGTCATTCCAAGGTCTTTGAAATCCCCTGCTTGATCTACCGAGGCGCCGCCTGCGTACAACGTTACCCCTTCCGGAAGGGTAATAGCGTCCGTTTCTTTCTTAATATCGGCTCCGATTTCGGAGACCTTCTTCGGATCGACCTCTGCCGTAATTCGTACATAAGGTTTGCCGTCCTTGTGGTACAGCATTGCTGGCTCATTCTTCACTTCAAGTGTGGCCAGCGCCGAAAGCGGCTGTGGTCCTTCACTGGTCATAATGGTAATACCCTTTAGATCTTCTTGTGTCTTAGGCTGAGCGATCGGGTCCATCACTACTGCGGCAGGAGTGCCGTTCAGGTCGATTTGTCCCAATGGCATCGGGTTCAGCACCGCTGCCAGCTGCATGGAGATTTCCTGTGCATTGGCTTTAGCAGGGTCTACTTTGAAAGAGAACACCGGCTTGGTGTCATCCATGTTGCTGCTGACCTTCGCCACACCATCAACGTTTTTGATTTTAGCGGTAACATCATCGGCTACAGTTGTAATTGCAGCCAGGTCATCTCCGACAATATCAATATATTCGGTCGTTGAAGCCGAACCCATCATGCTCGATTCATTCGCAGTCAGGGTTGCTCCTTTATAGGAATCCTTGAGGCTGCGGATATGCTCAATAAACTTCTCTGCATCGGCATTTTCTTTCATGACCACAGTATAATCCACCTGAGTCAGCGCACTGACGCTTCCCCACTTGGCGGAGTCTGCACTGTTGCCGGATTGCATCAGTACCGTTTTGGCCTGATCCTGCTTCATCAACTCCTGCTCCAGCAGCTTGCCGTTTGCAATGACGTCCTCTACCGGTACATCGTTCGGATATTTCAGCTGAACTGCTACCATGCTGGCATCGGAGGCATCGAGTGCTCCTTTTGGCATTGTAATATAGGCTGTAACTGAACCCGCAAGAAGAATCAGACCCAAGGACAGTGTGATCCACTTCCGCTTCAGATTCCACTCCAGGAACCGGGTGAATTTACGGGAAGGCTCATGCTCTTTCATCGAAGTGTTCCGCAGCAGCCATGAGCTAAGCAGAGGAACGACCGTCAAGGCTACAACCAGCGAAGTCAACAGAGAATAGGTTACTGTCAGTGCGAATGGAAGCAGGAACGCCTGTAGCCCGCCTCGCAGCAGTCCCATGGGCAGAAATACGGCTACTGTAGCAATGGTAGATGAAGTGATGGCTCTAGCTACTTCCTTGGTAGCACTAATAACCATCTCAAAGGAGAAAGATTCCTTCTGTAATCTGCGGTAGATATTCTCGATCACTACGATGCTGTCGTCAACCAGACGACCGACTGCTACCGCGACGCCCCCGAGCGTAATAATGTTCAAGGTGATACCGGAGATATCCAGCAGATATAGAGTAACTGCGAGTGACAGCGGAATAGACACTGCAGTAATAATGGTTGCCCGGATATTACGGAGGAACAGCAGGATCACGATCGTCGCGAACAATGCGCCAAGAAGTACTTCACGCATCATGCTGTTGACCGAGGTGACAACCATATCCGAAGTGCTGAAGACAACAGCCAGTTCGGCATTTTTTACGTTGGAATTAATCGTCTTCACGGCATCCTTCACTTTGTTGCCAACATCCACTGCATTGGCATTGGCTTCCTTGGTTACAATGGCGAACAGCACATCCTTGCCGTTCGACCGGCTGATGCTCTCCTGATCATTTTTCCATTCCACAGCTGCAATATCCTGCAAGGTTACACCCGCCGCAACCGGGAGCTTTTTCAGAGTATCGATGTTATCTATTGCAGATACTACATTCACATTTCCGCTCTGTCCGCCGATCGTCTGCTCTCCAAGAGAAGCCGATACACTACGGCCCTGAAGCAGACCCATCACCTGTGCGACAGACACTCCTTTGGCAGCCATAAGCTGCGGATCAAGCTTCACTCCGACCTGCGGAGCTACCTTGCCGTACAATGCGACATTCGATACGCCGTCAATCTTTTGCAGCTCCGGAATAATTCTGTCTTCTGCAAGCTCGAGGTTCTCTTTAGTCAATCCCTCGTCAAACGAAAGCGTTGCCTCCGAAACCGGGATCATCGAGGTATTCAGCTGCAGCACATACGGGTCCATAACCCCCTGCGGGAACTGCAAGGCGTCTACCGCCTGCTGAACCTCCTGCGCTGCGTCTTTCATATTGGTTGTGCCGTCAAAATAAATATCAACCTTCGCATAACCATCTCCTGAAGTGGAGAGCAGCTCCTTCTTGCCCTTAACATAAGCTGTTGCCGCCTCAATAGGCTTCGTTACATTCGTCTCCATGGAGTGTGCATCTTGCCCCGGACCCAGTACCGTAACGGTAACCTGCGGGTTATCCGCCTCCGGCATAAACTCCATTGGCAGCGAGGTGTAGCTCATCAGCCCCACCACAATTGCCATTACCACCAAAAGCCCGACCGCCGCCTTATTGCCGAACGCCCATTTCGTTAACCATGTCATTGTATACTTCCCCTTCCACTCTGTATCTTCTGGATTTAGTTTAGGGATTTTTCTCAAATGTCAAAACCGTCCAGCGGATGGTTCTTTACTCAGACCTAAGGCGGGGGTTTCTCCCCGGCTGAAGACAGAGAAAAAGCCACTCCCCGGAAGGAGTGACCCCTATGGATTGATCTATAGCAGAACAAAACAGCCGTATTGGCACAGTATCGACTTCATTACCGGAACATATATTTAAGCAGCGGCGGGGTGATGAGCGTAGTTACGATGACCACAATAATGACAGAGGTGAAGTACTCCTGTAGAAGGAGACCGCTTTGCAGGCCCGTGGCAGCAATGATCAAAGCCACTTCACCCCGTGACACCATCCCGGAGCCGATAATAGCCGCGGAACGGTTATTAAAACCGGTAAGCCGCGCGCCCAGCCCGCCCCCAAGCATTTTGGCAAGGATAGCAACCAGGGTAAGCACGATGACGAACCCGAGCTGCCCGCCCACTCCCGTAAAGGAAACACTCAGCCCGATGCTTACAAAAAAGACCGGAACAAAAATGGAATACGCGATCGGCTCGAGCTTCTCCTCAACCGTATGCTTGAATGGGGTCTGGGATATCGCGATCCCTGCAGCAAAAGCACCAATAATTCCGGCCATCCCCATCATTTCCGCGAAATAAGCAAACGCAAAGCATACCACAAGGGCGGCCGTTATCGTCGCCTCCGTGACCCGGAGTGGAGCCAGCCATTTCATCACGCGCGGAACCACGAACCATCCGGCAATGATGGCGATTACGAAGAAAAGAACCTTTTTTCCAATCAGAAGGCTAACAGACACTTCCTCTCCCGTACCGAACAAGCTCATCAGGACCGCAAGCAAGATAACTACCAGAATATCATCGACCACGGCCGCCCCAAGAATCGTAGAACCTTCACGGGAGTTCAGCTTGTTCATATCCTTCAGCACCTGCACCGAAATACTAACCGATGTAGCACTTAGAATTACACCCATGAACAATGCATTATGATAAGCGAAGCCGAACCATTCACCAAGTGCATATCCGCCTGTAAAAGGCAGTAGAATCCCCCCGATGGCTACGGCAAACGCCGACTTCCAATTCTTTCGCAGTTGCTCCAGATCCGTCTCCAGACCGGCGATGAACATCAGCAGCAGTACGCCAATCTCCGAGAAGTAATGTATAAATTCCCCGTCCTGAACCCAGCCGAGAACCGCAGGTCCCAGTACAATTCCGACAATCAGCTTCCCCAGCACAGCGGGTTGCCCCAGCCTCACCACGAGATCCCCGGCAAGCTTCGTACATAATAAAATCAGTATAAGATATAGAATAAACTCCATAACCTCTCCTCCCCACTTCTCTGTATTTATCCCTGAAAAAAGACAAAAGGAGCCCTTGGTGACAGGCTCCTCCGAAAAACAAACGTTCCTTTATTCAGTTATTACATATTATACATTAAATTTGAAAAAGGTGAAGCGCGGCTTATGCGCCGACACCCGGTTCACCCGGACGAAGTACCGTCGAACCGATGGTAAGCAGCACTGCAGCCATTGCACCCAGCACAGCAAATGGAAGCCAGAGCTCACTCCAACCGCCGCCGGTCGAAGCAATATCCACCGCCTGGATCGCCCATTTCTGGGGTACAAAGTTAGCCGCCTTCTTCATATAATCCGGCATGATGGACAGTGGCCAGAAGCATCCTCCCAGCATGCTGGTCGGCATAATGATGAGCATATTAAGCATTCCGGCATTGTTCGGATTGCGAATCAGGCCAACAACGGTGCTGGTAATGCCCATCGATACCAGCATAAAAGCGGACAGGATCAGGAAATACGTAAACATCGGCAGACCGTAATCGTAGCGCAGCACCCATTTACCCAGCACAAGCATGAAGATGATCTGCAGCATCCCAACAGAGAAGCTGCCCAGAAAATTGCCAATGGCCATTTCATATGACCGAACCGGAGCGCTGAATATCCGCAGCATCGTGCGATTCCGGCGGTCATCCATAATAATCGTCACGGAGCTTACCACAAGACCCATCAGAAACATTAGCGTAAATCCGGTAATGGTGGTAAGACCCATTTTACTGTAGAGATTATAATCCGTCCGAACACTGCCTATATTATGCTGTTCTACCTGCTGCAGCACTTCCGCTAAACGAGCCTGCCCGTCAGCAGCTCCAGCAGAAGAAGCTACCATGACAGCCGTTTCTTCCAGCCGGTCCCCAAGCTCCGACATTTTCATCTTCAGCATGATGGATGCTTCCGTTGCCTTCAGCTCATACAGGCTCAGCTGCGGTCCTGCACCGGCAAGTAATTTCTCGGAGTAATCAGCAGGAATAAAGATGCCTGCAATGCCTTTCTGCTCAATGACGGCATCCTTAAGCTCAGCCTCGTCACTTTTGATGACCAGCTTATAATCTCCCGTTGCTTTCAGCTCAGCAAGCACATGCTGGCCTGCCCGCCCCTGATCCAGATTCATAACCAGCAACGGGGAAGCGTAATCCGCCGTACCTCCGGTAACGGATACCAAACCGGCTACAATAAGACTGGGGAGTAAGATATACGTGAGCAGTCCCTTGCGGGTGCCAATGGTCCGTTTCACCATATTCAAAGTAATCGTTACTATGTTATTCATGGTAACCCACCTTCCGGTACGAGATCAGCGCAGCAACGAACAGGAATAGGCAGATGTACGAAAGCATAAGGATATTCGGCAGAATCTGCGGCAGCTCCGCATGCAGAATAATCCGTACAATAGCTCGCAGCGCCCAGTGATTGACGGTAAAGCTTCCGACCGAATCCACCCAGGATTCCGGCAAGGGGAACATCCCGCCGCTGATAAAGGTCATCACAACGGTCAGTATGCTGATAAAGGTTCTTGCACCCGCCGCCGTTTTGAAGAACATGGCCACGATGATGGAAATGGTCATGGACGCGATGATCATCAGCGCGCACGTAAGAATCAGCAGACCCGGACGATTACCCCAATCGACGCCATACAGCCAGTCGGTCAGCAGGATAATTGCGGAGCATTGCAGAATTGTCACGAGACCAATGCCGAGAATTTTACCGGTGAACAGCTGAGTACCTTTGACCGGCATGGAGTTGATCCGATGTAATGTATGATTCTCCCTTTCTGAATACAGCGAAGAGATAACCGTCAGGCCGGAATAGAGTAGGAACATCAGAAGCATGGAAGCTGCATAAAACTGCACTGCCGTATAGGTATCTCCCTCATCGTTCAGCTTACCTAAAGCTACGGAAGAGCGTTCATCTGCAGCAGGAGCCGCTGCGGTCAGCACCTCCGTTCCTAGCTTCATGGCCGCCGCCTGTCTGTAATTGATGCTCCCAAGGAAATTGTCGAATACCGTGCCTGCTACCAGATTATCCATAGAATCCTTGCCCAGAATGAACTCAAGCTTCGCTTCTCCGCCGCGCTGAACCTGAGCATCAAAGTTCGTAGGAATGACAACGCCGTACCCGTACTTTTCCGACCGCAGGCCGCTTTCCAGATCACTCCGGCTATCTGACTGGATTGGAATAATGATCTTCTTCAGCTCTTCCGAACCCAGAAAGGAATCTATCATTTTAGAGCTTTCCGTACCATTCTCAGCTGTCCACAAAATACCTACACGTACCGGATCCACCGCAGAAGTTTCTTTCATGCCCACGACTCCGGACAGTGCCGACCCCAGTAGGAAAATAAGCACCAGCGGCAGCAGAAACTGATTAATCAGCAGCGAGCGGGACCGCAGCAGACGCCGCAGTTCATAGTTCATGATCGTCCATATCTTCATGTTCGTGTCTCCTCCATTAATCCCGTAACGTCCGACCGGTCAGGCTCAGAAACAGCGTCTCCAGATCAGGCTCCTCAATGTTAAGTGAAGCGATAACCCCTTCATGCTTGGCGAAAATAAACAATATATCCTGAAGCTCCGTTTGTGAAGAAGAGAGGTACAGTCCCACCATATCCTCCTTCACCTCTACGCGGTTGATCCGCGGGTGAAGGCCCAGCTCATTAATGAGCGCCGGACTGACATTGGACGCTTTGATGACGATTTTCTCTTCTTGGGCGACTCTCTCCCGCAGTTCTTTTTCCGTACCACAAGCAATGATATGCCCCTTATCCATAATGGCTACCCGGTCGCAGATCGCTGCAACCTCCTCCATGTAGTGACTTGTATAAATCACCGTTGAGCCCATCTTGTTCAGTGCTTTGACGGATTCCAGAATATGATTGCGGGACTGGGGATCAATGCCGACGGTTGGTTCATCCATAATAATCAGCTTGGGACGATGCATGATGGCGCAGGCGATATTCAGCCTTCTTTTCATCCCTCCGGAGAAGGTGGCAGGTTTCTCTTTGGCCCGGTCACTAAGACCTGTGAATTCCAAAGCTTCTGCGACCCGCTCCTTCAGCAGCTTCCCGCTGAGGCCGTATAATCTCCCGAAAAAGGTTACATTCTCTGCCGCTGTCAGTGCATCATAAAGGGCCAGTTCCTGAGGAACCAGACCAATTCTCCGTTTGACCTCCAGCGGATTCTTCCCGACCGAAATGCCATCGATGACAATGTCGCCTCCATCAGACTTTAGCAATCCGCAAATCATACTGATGGTTGTGCTTTTTCCCGCACCATTTGGGCCGAGTAGACCAAATATTTCTCCCTGACTGATACTAACGTTCACATGATCGACCGTTAATTTACCGTCATACCGTTTCACCACATCTGTTAATACCGCAAATGTCATTTCTCCATCTCTCCTGTCTCTGATCGTTCCATGCTTTTATTGTATCTCGCTTCACCCTTTACCGAAGGTACACAAGGTCATCTTATGGAGGTGACTAAAGTCATCTCCTGCTAGTGGAGGCAAGTATGCTAAGATGGAAGAAAAGAGGCGAAAAGGATGAGTATGCAGTGAATCGAGAGCTGACCTTGCTGCGGTACGGACTTATTATTGCTCCTTCCATCATTTCAATTTATCTTCATGAGTATACAGACTATGGATTGTTCACCTTGAGTTTCCTCCTTCTGCTGCTGCTCGCTGCGCTGAGTTTCAGGCTTTCAGGTACTATTCAATTATTGGCGGTCTCTATTGAAATGCTCCTTACCGCTTGGCTCTGCTATCAGTACGGAGGTCTTATGTTTTTTCCGGCGGTTTCTGTACTGTTGTTCTATTCCCAGTTCCGCCCGGCCTACATTCCCAAGTTATACGCATGCCTTCATCTGCTCGCATTGAATTTGGCCACGATGGATTCTTCCCCGCTCCTGCGGATCTATCATAATTTCTCCTTCCTTCTGGCAGCCTTGCTGATTACCCAGATCCGGCGGACCGACCAGAAGAAGGATGAGACGTTACATCTATACGATTCTCTGCGCAAAAAACATTTCGAGCTGGATGAGACCCGCAACCGGCTGCTGCAGTATGCGGCACAGGTGGAGAATGCGGCACAGTCGGAGGAACGGGTACGTATCGCCCGCCAGCTGCATGATGATATCGGACACCGGCTGATTCGCGTCAAAATGATGCTGGAGGCTGCTATCCATACGCTTCCTGCTTCTCCAGACACCGGAATGGCCATGATGGGCCAAATCCGCGACCAGGTAGCAGCCAGTATGGATGATATGCGTGCAGCCGTGAAACGCATTAACTACTCCCCCCAGTTGGAAGGCGCGTATGCTCTTGACCGGCTGCTAGAGGAGACCGGACGGGATACCGGAGTGATTACTTCCTATAAGGTTGAGGGAATACCTTTTGCCCTGTATCCAAGTCTTCAAGTCGTTCTTCATAAAAATGCCCAGGAAGCCATCACGAATGCCTTGCGTCATGGTGAGGCAACAGAATTATGGATTACGCTGAGCTTCAGTGAATCCGAAGTCGTGATGGAGGTTGGCAATAACGGCGTCCTGCCGCAAGGGGAAGAGCTTGAAAGACTGCAGAGCAGAGGCGGAATGGGACTGAAGGGCATGACAGAGCGGACACGTCTTGTCGGCGGAACGCTGGAGCTGCGGCTGGCGCCGCAATTCAGTGTGATTACGCGACTTCCTGTGGTCAGACCGTCTGAGATTAGATAATGAGTGGATCCCGATTATAGAATCAACCGATAAGAGAGGGCTGGCTTATGATCAACGTAGTCATTGTAGACGATGACTCCTTTATACGCGAAAGTCTGAAGGTACTGCTTGGATTGGATCCCTCGATAACCGTTACAGGCGCTGCCGGCCATGGGCATGAGGTTATGGATTTACTAAGAGACGGAACCGCAGCCGATGTGGTACTGATGGATATCCGTATGCCGGAGTGCGGCGGTGTAGAGGGAACCCGGTTGATCAAAGCAGCCTTCCCGCATATCTCCGTCCTGATGCTGACTACCTTTGATGACGACGAATACATCATTGAAGCACTGCGGAATGGCGCAAGCGGCTATTTGCTCAAAAATATTCCCCCGGACCGTATTATCCAGGGGATCAAAACCGTGTATGAAGGTAATATGCTGATTCATCCCGACATCGCACGTAAGCTGGCGACCTTTCTCCAGCCTATAAACCAGCAGGCCGTACCGGCACAACCTCAGCCGCTTGATGCCTTCGGCCTGACTAAAGCTGAACAGGTGGTAGTCGCCGCCATTGCCGAAGGCCGCTCCAATAAAGAAATCGCCGGAGAACTGTTCCTTAGTGAAGGAACCGTCAAGAATTATATCACTGATATCTTGAGCAAGCTGGGACTGCGGGACCGGACGCAAATTGCGATCTTTTATTTGAAGAACTGCCAGCAGTCTTAATCTGTGGAGCCTGCGCTGCAGAGTACCTGACCCTGCTGCGCAGGCCCCTCAGATCGGCAAAAAGCGCCGGTCAGCCTTTGGCTGATTCGGCGCTTTTGCTGCGTGTCGGGAAGGCGGCGGTAGGAGTATCCGGGTTCACTACCTTACCTGCGGTACCAGTCTTTAGTTTGGGCATGCCATAAAGGGTAGACGGGTAAGCCCGTATCGACTGCGGTTCATCAATGTCCGGTGCAAGTATCATGCCAAGCTCATGATGGTCCCCATCATAGATCGCTCTTTGAAGATACTTGCTCTCTCCAGCAGCATTCTGCACTTCCAGCTTGCAGAATGCCGGGTTCATGCGCAGCGCCTCGTGCAGCTGCGCCTTGCGGGTCAACAGGACTCCGTTGACCTTCAGTACAATCTCTCCGGGCAGGATGCCCATCTCCTGCGCGGGACTGCCCGGCAGCACGGCCAGAACCATGAGGCCGTGCTGCGGATGCACGAAGAAGGGGCTGCTCTGGCGCTCTTCCAGAGCGCTGTACCACGCCAGCCCTTCGTGCAGGCCAACCGCTGCCAGCGAAGCAAGCAGCGTCAACGGGCTCCACCATGCGGCAAGCATGCTGAGCCCCAGGAGGACGGCGCTGTACACCAGCAGCCGTCCTGAAGTGCGTGCTGCCTTGCGGCGCGGCAGCATGCTCTGCGTCATCCCGCTGAAGCCGATGATGACCGGCAGGGACACCAGCCCTAAGCCTCCGCCCAGCAGCGGATGCCAGGGTAATTCTCCGATTCCCGCACCCTGGGGAATCAGCAGGAATAGCGGCAGCGGCCAAAAGTTCTGCAACTGGTAGCCGCCGACTACCTTACCGCGCTTCCCTTCCAGATACAGTGGTGATGCCTGACGCGCCCCATTCCAGCGGAGTAGCAGCGCTTCCACCAAATGGAGCACAGTAGCGAGCACAAGCAGAGCCGGAATGTCCATTTCCCTTAATGCCGTCAATACTTCCCCTAGACTGCCCTTCGCCACAGATTCAGGGAACCAGGACAGAACCACCTGAATCACACCGAGTACCCCAATAGAACAAGCAAAACATAAATAACGGACGCGAATCAACAGCAGAATCACAGTTACTGCCCATATTAACGACACTGCTGTACCGGATAACGAAATGCCCAATGCTACCCCTGCAAGTGAGACAAGTAGTCCTACGGCCAGACCGGTCCAGACGGTACGCCAGGTCTCCGTAATCCAGTTGTGCAGCTTCCCATGCAGCAGCTTCCGCTCAAGCAGGACTTGCCTGCGGTATATAAATGCAATACATATCACGGAAATATAATAATAAGGCTGTGTCAGCAGGTTTAGAACGGCATTGCCTAAGCTTTCGAGCAGTTCTGGCATCGCATTCAATGCTTACGTCACGCTCCTTCAAGAATTACGGTTCCTGTTACAGTCCAAGCTACATATCATTTTATCTCAAAACAGCCCATTTCAGAAGTAAGAAGTTGCTGTCTTTATATCATTTAAAACTTATATTTTCTTGCATTTAAAAAAAAGAAGGCTGACCTCAGCCTTCTTTTTAAGCTTTATTATTTTTTCGACGCTGTGGCTTTGATTTCCTTCCGCACCTCTTCGATTCCCTTGTTTCGCTGATTGTCCTTAGCAGGGTCTTGAATGACCTTGATCAGCGCCAGTTCCAGCGATTCCGCTGTTTTAGCGTTGATTGAGCCGGTAACCGGAAGCTTCGCAGCCGCTTGGAATTTCTTCACCGCTTCTTTAGTAGCGGCGTCAAAATATCCGTCTTTACGGCCCGGCTTGTAACCGAGACCGTCCAGCATGATTTGCGCATTCTTCACATCCGCGCTGTTCATGTTGTACTGCAGTGTCACCTTTTTATTAATCGGCGCTACCGAGAAATAATCCGGCTGGGCTACGGCAATATCCGGTTTGATTCCTTTGCCGTGAATCCATGTACCGTTTGGTGTCAGCCATTTCGCGATTGTAATCTTCAGCAGGCTTCCGTCCTTAAGCTCTTTATCAAAACTCGTCTGTACGGTTCCTTTGCCGAAGGAGTTCTCGCCGATCAGCTTGGCTCCAGCAGATTGCTGCAAGGCTCCAGCCAAGATCTCCGATGCACTCGCGCTGCCTTTATTCATCAGCACGACAACCGGATACGCTTTGCCTTTACCTTCCGATTTGCTGACATCGCGCTGCTTGTTCTTATCCTCAACCTGCACAATCGCCTTGCCGGAAGGAACAAACTGCTCTGCCATATCAATGACGACAGGAAGTACGCCGCCCGGGTCATTCCGGACATCAATGACAAGTCCTTTCATGCCCTGCTTCTCCAGCTTAGCCAGCTCTTCCTTGAAACGTTCTCCTGTATTCATGGAGAACTGGGTGACTTCGATAACACCAACGCCGTCCTTCTCCATGGTAGCATACACGGTCTCCAGCTTCACATCATCACGAGTGATTACAAGCTCGATGGGAGTCGCGGATCCAGCACGCTGAATTTTTAGTGTTGCCTTGCTTCCTTTAGGCCCGCGAATTTTGGCAACTGCCGCATTCAGCTCCAGGCCATCCAGAGATTCTCCGTTAACGGACAGGATAATATCCTTCGGCTGAACACCGGCTTTCTCTGCCGGAGAGCCTTTGATCGGAGACACTACAACTACCTTGCCGTTATCCGAGGATACCTCAGCACCAATACCCGAGAATGAGCCTTCGATACTCTCTTCAAACTGCTGAGCAGTTTCTTTGCCCATATAATTGGAATAAGGATCACCGAGAGCTTCCATCATGCCGTTGACTGCACCGTCGATCAGTTTGTCCCGGTCCACATCCTGATAATAATTCCCCACAATCAGATCCAGGGCGGTTCCAAGCTTTTGCGATTCCTTCTGCTGAAGTCCGCCGCTTGTAACAGCAGCCGCAACCGCTTCACCAGCTGCCTGTCCCGAAAAAAGGCTGGTGCCGTTCGTCACTCCAAGAGTAAGCACACTTCCGCATAGCAAGGCGGCAATGATCATAAACACCGCTGTACTTTTCTTTAACATCTTGTCCCACCGTCCCTTCTTGTCCATCTTTGATTCCTAACTTAAGGTCCGTCCAATCCAAGGGCGGTATCTCTTCCAGTATATGCCGTATGCTTCATTAATATTTATTAGGCCTGTAAATTACAAGTAAGGCATTGGATCAACCGCTTTACCGTCAATACGTACTTCAAAATGAAGATGTGGTCCTGTAGAACGTCCGGTCGAACCGGATTCAGCGATGATCTCACCGCGTTTAACACTGTCGCCTGCTTTCACTTTCAGGCCGCCCTCGCGGATATGCCCGTATAGTGTCCACATCCCACCGCCGTGATCAATAATAACGCAGTATCCGTAGCCGCTCCACCATTCGGCAACCAGCACCGTACCGGAATCCGCTGCATGAATGCTTGTCCCTTGAGGAACTGCAAAGTCAGTACCGGTATGCACCTTGCCCTTCTCACCCGTGACCGGATGGGTACGCGGACCAAAAGGTGAGGAGATCCGTGCGCTGCCAACCGGCAGCAGCAGGGGACCATTGCCCCCAGCATAACTCGAGTTGGAGGATGAGGAGCCGGAAGCCGCTCTGCGCGCTGCCTCCGCCTTGGCCGCAGCCGCCTTGCGTGCTGCTTCCTCAGCCTTAATCTTGTTCTTTTGCTGCTCCAGATTGGAACGTTCACTTGCCAGCTGTACCAGCTTCGCGTCCTGCTCCTCACTAAGCTCGTCGGACTCTTGAATCTCCTGATCATAAAAAGCGATAAGCTGCTGCTTCTCGTCTTCCTTCTCTTTCAGTACACTCCGCTGCGACTCCAGATCGGTATAAAGCTGTTTGGCCTGAGCATACTGCCCTTCCAGCTCCTGCTTCTTGGATACAACCGTCTCCTTGTCCAGCTTGTGCTGCTCCAGCAGATCCTGATCCTGATCCACAATACTCTTCAGTGAATCCGCCCGGTTCAGGAAATCTGTAAAGCTGGTGGAAGACAGCAGAACATCCAAATAAGAAACCCCGCCATCTGTGTACATCAGCCGCACTCTGGATTCCAGCAGCTTCTCACGCGATGCCACACGTTCCTCGGCAGCCGAAAGCTCATCCGCTGTAGCCTTGAGAGATTCTTCCGTGCTGGCAATCTTATCTGATGTCTTCGTCATTTCGCCTTTAACCTGCGTAATTTGGTCCAGGACATATTGCAGATTTAGCGTTGTCTTATTCTTGTAGTGCTGGGCTTCCTGCCCTTTAGCTTCCGCTTTCTCCTGCTGGGCCTTAGCATCCTGCACTTCTTTCTGCAGCTGCTTCAATTGCTTCTCAATTTCAGCAACACTTTTCTTCTTGGCGTATCCGTCTGAGGGCTGGAATATGGTGACAGCCAGCAACACAACAGCGACTCCGGCAGCAATCTTTTTCAACTCGCGCTCCCCATCCTTTATCTTGCTAAATAAAATGATTGTTCGACAACAGTTTCTCGCATCTACACTCTAAGGAATTTGCGGATCGACACCGTACTTCCCCATACTCCGATTAGAACGCCGAGGCCTACTAATAACCCACACAGCAGAAGCCAAATATCGCTGAAAGATATCAGTTGAAGTCCCAGCATGGGATCTCCCTGCACCGATGCCACCAGGCTGCCATATCCGATATAAAGCGCGCCGACGGTGACGAGTGAACCGATCAGACCAATAAGCGCACCTTCAATAAAAAATGGCCAGCGAATAAAGTAATTCGTCGCCCCTACCAGCTTCATAATGCCAATCTCCTTGCGACGGGCCAGTATGGTTACCCGGATGGTGTTGGAGATCAGGAACATTGACATTAAAGCGAGTCCTGCCACAAAGATAAATCCGATATTGCGGACCGCTTTTGTTATTTTGAACAAGGTCTCTATCGAGCCTTTGCCATATTTCACTTTATAGATTGGCTTCTCGGGATGAGTCTCGTTGAGTGCCAAAATCTTATCGGCCACAAAAGGAACCGTCGTAGGCTGAATCACTTCCACCCGGAGCGTATCGGGAAGTGGATTGTTATCTACATCAAATCCATCGAGAAGGTCTCCGGCATCCTCTCCCAGGCTTTCGCGGAACTCTTGCAGTCCTTGCTCCTTAGAGACAAATTCGATTTTGCTAACCTCCGGCATGCTGCCGATTTCATTCTGTAAGGCTTCGCGCTGCTTCTGGTCCGTATTCAACGTCAGATGCACATTGATCTGTACTTGACTGTCCGCTTTATCCGCTACCGCATTTACATTAAGAACTAGAAGAATAAATACACCTAGCACGAATAGAGAGACGACAATGGACGTGATGGAAGCCACCGACATCCAGCCGTTGCGGAATACGTTCTTGAAGCCTTCCCGCACATGACGCAAGAAGGTTTTAAAACTCATAACCGTATTCCCCCCTCGCCTGGTCTCTGACGATATTACCGTTCTCGATTGCCAGTACACGCTTGCGCATTTTGTTCACAATATCGCGGTTATGCGTGGCCATGATGATCGTTGTACCGCGGAAATTAATCTCATCCAGCAGCTGCATAATACCCCACGAAGTCTCGGGATCCAGGTTCCCTGTAGGCTCGTCCGCTACGATAACGGAGGGATTGTTCACAATCGCCCGGGCAATGGCAATGCGCTGCTGTTCACCGCCGGAGAGCTGGGAAGGCTCACGGTTGGCTTTATTCCGCAATCCCACCAGATCAAGCACCTCATTGACACGTTTCTTAATCACTTTCTTCGGCGCTTCAATCACTTCCATGGCAAAGGCAACATTCTCGAAAGCCGTCAGCTTCGGCAGCAGCCGGAAATCCTGAAATACGACGCCGATATTGCGCCGGACATACGGGATTTTGCGTGGTTTCAGCTTGCCAATATTAAAGCCCCCTACGGAAATCTGACCTTTGGTAGGCACTTCTTCTCGATAAATCAATTTCATAAAGGTCGATTTCCCCGCACCGGAAGGACCGACAATATATACGAATTCATTGCGGTCAATTTTAACAGAAACGCCTTGCAGTGCATGGGTTCCATTCGGGTAAGTCTTCCAGACATCCTGCATTTCAATCATTTTATCACTTCCTAGTTTATGACATTTTCCACTTGGACCATTCGACAGTGTACGGCTCAAGCTTCCATATAACGCACGTTTACCGCAACGTATCTATTGTAACAAATCCCTACCAGCTTGAGTACCCGAAAGTTTTGGGATGGACTGGCATATACATAGGAATACCATGAATCGGCACATTCTTCAGTAGTGGAGAGCAGGCCATAACCTGCTGCACCAGACTGAGGATTCCCATACTTATTTATCGGCAAATGAAGTGAAATCAGAACACCGGAGGAAAAATTTATGAAAAAAGCACACATTGCCCTCATCGCAGGTGCCTCCTTGCTGCTAACCCTCTCGCTTGGCTTCGGAGCACTTCATTACTACAGCTCACAGCGGACTCTACCGGAAGGAACTGTTCTGGCAGGCTGGAATGTCGGAGGAATGGACAAGGATAAGGTCCGTACAGAGCTTGAAGAGAACATTACTGAGCTGCATCAACTCCCCCTCGTGCTGACTGCCGATAATAACACCGAACTGAAACTTACTCTGCACGAGGCTGGGCTCAGCTATGAAGCAGAAGCTTTCCTGCAGGGATTACAAAAGCTGGAGGAAGGCGGACTCCTCGACCGCGTTCAAGCCCGCAGAAACTTTCCCTTGAGCTGGAGCTTGAACGTACATTTGGACCTTACAGAGCTGCAGCGCAGACTAAGCCCTACGTGGGAGAAAGAAACCTTTGGTGAAACTGTGGATGCGACGAGGAGAATAACAGAGAATGATCGGGTCGTCTATACACCAGGGAGAACCTCTCGCCAGGTAGACTGGGAGGTTCTGGAGAAGTCTCTGCAGCACGCAGTTCCCAAAGAACTCGGCAGTCTGGAGGGGCCGAAGAATAAAGGGATTACCGTTCCAATACCACTCACTGTCGTACAGCCCGAAGTCACCGTAAAGTCCCTGAAACAAGAAGGCATTGAACGTAAAATCGCCCAGTTCAGCACTACCCTCGGCTCCAGCGGCCCGGGACGAATTTATAATGTGGACTCAGCGGCGAAAGCGGTAGACGGGACAATCTTGCCCCCGGGAGGTATCTTTGATTACGGCAAAGCCATCGAGAAAGCGCGGAAGATATACGGCTTCCGTGAAGCGCCGGTTATCGTGAACGGTAAGCTTCAACCGGGCATGGGGGGCGGAATTTGTCAGGTATCCAGCACCCTGTACAATGCAGCACTGCGTTCCGGCCTCGAGATTGTCGAACGGCGCAATCATTCGCTTCCGGTCAGCTATCTGCCTAAAGGCCAGGATGCCACCTTCGCTGAAGGTTACATCAACTTCAGGTTCCGTAATAATACCGGGAAGTTCCTGATTATCCATGCAGCCGTGCAGAACCGAACGCTTACCGTAAAACTGTTCGGGACCTTCCCGCGTAACGTCACTTACCGCATTGAATCAAGCATCGTGGAGACCCTGACTCCACCCGATAAATTCATCATCGATTCCTCGCTGTCTCCGGGAAGCTCACGGATTCTTCAAAGCGGAAAAACCGGTTATATCGTCGAGACTTATATTACCCGTATGGTAGATGGCCAGCCGGTAGAGAAGAAAAAGCTGTCCCGGGACATCTACAAAGCTCAGAAGCGGTTGATCGCCGTGAGCAAGGTAACCCACAACAGAACAACAAAGCCGGAGTCTACGCATAAACCATTCTGGAAGATGGGGTGAGCAGTGAGTGAGTAAGACGGGAGGATGAAGTCAAACCGACATAAAAGCAGCTTTTCTTGAATGGACAAAAACAGCCAGCCCTGATAAAAGACAAAAACTCCGAATCTCCCACGCAGGGGAATTCGGAGTCTTCTTTAGTGCTTGTTACTCTGCCGGCTCTTCTTCAAAATAAGCCGTAAATGAAACATTTGCGGTTAATATTCCGTCTGCCCCCTGCATCGTTTGCTCTACCGGCTGCTGGAAGTTGAAGGAATCTACATTAATGATCCGGGGCAGCAACTGCAGCTCCTGGATCCAATTATAGATTTCTGTATATCCGCCCTCAACGATAGCGGTCATTTTGATCTGCTTAACCGTAGGAAACTGGACATCTGTGGAACCTGTCATTTCCTGAATCGGATTGGCGTCATCCAGACTGAAGCTGACATCCTTGATGCGGGCATATGTCTTCGCTTCAATTTCACGGAGACTCAGAATCAATTGCTCGCTGTTATCCCCACGCGGCAGTGCCTCCATCAACGCTGCCTGCGCTGCATTTTCTTCATCATCATTCTTCAACTCATCAATGCTCTTCTGAAGTGTGTTATTCTCCAACTGAAGCTGCGAGATATTGTCCTTATTCACCGAGGACTGTTTGATGTCTGGCTGAATTCCCAGTACATAGAATGCGAACAGCAGCAGGAACATAACGAGGACCCCGAGTACAATGGGAGAACGGTATTTATTGATCTGTTCCATCGCCGCTCACCTCCTCCTGGCTTTTCTGTGCGCTATCCTGCTGCTGGAGTGCTGACATATTCACCTTATAGACCGCGGTGTATGTCTTCTGAAGGGAACTAGCAGCCGAACCTCCCACGCCGGAAGCCGTATCGCCTTCCGTTAGCTTTTGAATGGACGCGTCTACTGTAAACGACATTGCTCTCAGCTCGGCCAAATAGGCCGATGCGGACTCCATGCTTGGCACGCTCACGGTCAAATCGATCGAAGTACGGTACGTATAGACGATGTCTCGCAGTACGCCTCCTTGCGGAAGTCTCTGAGCCAGTTCAGCCAGAACAGCGACCGCGCTCAGCTTATACTTTAAAATTTCGTCAATCGCCGCTTTACGGTCTAGTAATCCCCCGCCGCTATTGTTCGATTTGTCGAGTTCCTGATGAAGCATGAGATTCCGGTCCTGCAACCCCTGGATCTCCTGCTCCTGATTGGAGATCTGTCCTTGGTTAACCATATAATACATCCCGGTACCAATAACGCCCAGCATCCAAATTCCCACAAGTGCCAAAGCAACGTATGGAAACATGATCGCTTCCCGGTCTTCCCGCGGCAACAGGTCGATAATCTTCTCTGTGCCTGCGATGGCTGCTCCAACTGCTACCCGGTAGCTGTTAAGCTCTTTATCCTGTTGAGATTGTGCTCCCAGCTGTTCCAGGACAATCGGAGATATTTCGACCTCGGCGAGCGCCTGTTTCAGCTCCCGGTCAAGCTGCTGACGAAGCTGTTCAGACCCTGTGATCAGGATATTCCGAATCTTTGTCGTTCCATCATGCAGACTGTATTGATAGAAGTTCAGCATCCTTGAAATTTCCGCCGTAATCTCGACAATCTGCTCCGGTGAGAGATGCTCTTCCGCTCCAGCGCTGGCCGCTGCCGCTTCAAGCAAATACTCTTCCGAAAGCATCATACCGGACGGTTTGTCCTGATGCAGATCCTGAAGGCTAATCGTTCGAATAAATACGGGTTCGCCACTGCGGAACATATAGATGTCCATCACGGACTGCTCCATATGAATCAGCATCGTTTCGGAGAAACTCGTCTCCAGACCCATGGATAAACTGCGGGCAAGTGCTGTTGCGGAAATCTCTACTCTGCCTACACGAATACCGGCTTTCTCCAGAATTTCTATGTAATCCTGGATTGGTTTGCGCGGGGCAGCAAAAACAAGCAGTTGGCTCTCATTCTCCCCAGCTTCAGTAATAACATAGTCGTATACCGGATTCTCAAAAGGTAAATGAAGTCCCGTCTCTACTTCAAGCTTCACCAACTGCTGCAGTTGCTTCTCGTTGGTCGCTGGAAGAGTCATTTTTCGGATAATGATCTGTGAAGGTGGTAGAGTCAAAGAAACCCTTGTGCCGCGCAGACCTTCCTGCTTCACCCAAGCCTTGATTGCTTCCAGCAGTGCCTCGCTATCCGCCACCCGGTTCTCAATGATCATGCCTGGCCGCAGGGGGAGAAACCGTTTTTTTCGGATTTCCCATGCCTTATTCTTCTTTAAGCTGATGTAGCGGATGCCCGATTCCTCAATCGAGAGACCGTCCGCCCTGTGACCTAGTCCAAGCATGCTATGTTAATCCTCCTAACCGATGAGCGAAAGATATAAGTCGATGATCCATGAACCGTACCCGTAGGCAATAAGCGAACCGGCAGCAAGCCATGGTCCGAAAGGGATCCGCTGTTTACGCTCTGCTGATCCCAGCAGAATCATTATACCACCCGCTATGGTCCCCAATAGACAAGCGAGCATGAAAGCCAGAATGACATTCGGAAAGCCGATGACCCATCCGAACAGGGCAAACAGCTTCGCGTCTCCGAGACCCATTCCCCCAAAAAGGGCAAGCAGCAGAATCACACCGCCACCGAGTACAGCACCCAGCAGATGATGCCACAAGAGTTCATCCGTTACGAACGGTACTGCTATAAGAACAAGCGGCAGGAAAAATAACAGCACTTTATTCGGGATCAGCATGTACTTTAAATCCGAGACTGTGATTATTACCGCAAGGCTGACCAGCAGAAAACCTACCAGTCCCTGTCCCGTCAACCCGAAGGTAAGGTATACCCATAGAAACAAAAGACCTGTTGCTGCTTCTCCCAAGGGATACAGTAGCGATACGCGAATCCCGCAATACCGGCACTTACCGCCGGACAATACGTAGCTGAGCACCGGAATCAGATCCCGCCGTTTTAGTTGCTTTTCGCAACTGGGGCAGTGAGATGGGGGACGCACCAGAGATTCCTGCACTGGAACCCGCAGCCCAACCACATTATAGAACGAACCCAGAACCAGCCCCAGCAAGGTAATATATATAGCTATCATTATCGTCATAATTAATAGGGTTACCCTTCGGTCATTTTAAAAAAGGAACCGGAATGGTCCGATTCCTTTTGGTTCACTTAAGCTCTGCTGCTGTAAAAACTCCATCCGTTGATTGACTTGCTGGATGAGGTGTAATTGTAACGTTCACCAAAGTTCCATCTGCATTAAATGTAACGGATGTGGTTCCAACTGTTAGGGCTGCTTTTGTACTTGGCAGTACCAAGTTATCGTCAATATAGTTTGCTCCTTGAATAGTCGATAGAAGAATTGGATCGGCCGGATAGACTCCGTTTAAATCACCTACCACATATAAACGTGCAGCATCTGCTATCTGTTGCGCCATTGCTTTGTCCGAATTAGTACGTGAATTAGTAATTACATTCCCGATCAATGGAACCGCAATAACCGCGATAATACCCAAGATAACGATAACCGCCAGTAACTCAATGAGTGTAAAACCCTTCTGATTCTCTTCCTTACTCAGTCTTTTCTTAATTGCTTCTGCCAACATGACATTTCCCCCTTGATTATAGTTATGATTAGGTGTCTTTCCGATAAAGAAGTCTTATCTACGAACGTCATTCTTGCTGCCTTACTTGATATAGAAATAACTCTTCCATCGTCCAGCCCTTGCGAAAGTCCCATGATCCATCCTTCCGCTCCGCCTTCCCGGCGTCACCCCTCTCAATATGTACAATGCACGGAAAAATTACATATTCCCGTACAGGCTAAACATTGGCAGCATAATGGAAGCAACAATAACCCCAACTACGCCAGCTAGAAAAGCAATAAGCAGCGGCTCCAGCAGCGATTTCAGACGGTCGACCGTATTCTCGACGTCCATTTCGTAGAAATCGGCCACCTTGGAAAGCATCGTATCCAATGCGCCGGTCTCCTCACCAATCGCAATCATTTGTGTGACCAGAGGCGGAAATACCCAAGCTTTCTTCAGCGGCTCGGAGAGCGGATTCCCTTTTCTCAGAGAATCACCGGCACTACTAATGAAGCGGCCGATCACTTTGTTGCCCGCTACTTCCTCAACGATCGTCAAAGACTGCAGAATGGGAAC
This sequence comes from Paenibacillus oryziterrae, assembly GCF_042610485.1. NCBI lineage: Bacteria > Bacillati > Bacillota > Bacilli > Caryophanales > Paenibacillaceae > Paenibacillus > Paenibacillus oryziterrae. Next base: position 83,612 of record NZ_JBGJZO010000018.1, read on the forward strand.
AGAGCTTGCATAAAGGGACGCGAAAGTACGGGTAAACTGGGCAATGGAGCCTTTCTGGTTCAACTTGCCGAATACCGGTATTTTCAGTTTGGCATAATCCAGGGCATATGCCCCCTTCTCGGTGCGTTTGGCAATCTGGTAAGCAATTACGATAGCCAGTACACCCAGAAGCCAGAAATACCATTGGCCTTGAATGCTTTTGCTAAGTGCAAGAACCATCTTGGTAATGGCCGGAAGCTCGGCATTCATAGACTCGAACATGGTTACAAACTGCGGGACAATGGCCCATAACAGATAAACAACGGCAGCAATCGCCATCACCCCAACCGTAATGGGATACGTCAGTGCGGATTTGATCTTCTCGGTTGTGTTGTGCTGCTTCTCGAAGAACACCGCGAGCCTGTCTAGCGTCCCTTCCATATCCCCCGATTCTTCACCAGCCCGAATCATGCTGACAAACAACTGTGGGAAAATCTTCTTGTGATCCTGAACCGCCTGCGAGAAGGAAACCCCGCGCATCAAGTTGGAATTGACATCCTGCAGCGCTTTACGCAGCGGCTTGCTCTCTGTCTGTTCAGCCAGAATTCTTGTAGCGTCAACAATGGATACGCCTGCGCGCATTAACGTCGCAAACTGACGGCAATAGATAATGAAATGCATGGTCTTCACCGGATTACCGATGTAGATGTCCATGGACAATACGCTTGTCTTACGTTCGACCAGGGAGAACACGGTTAATCCGCGTTTCCGCAGCTCTTCCATGGCTGTAGGTTTGTTGGTCGCGGTCAGCGTTCCCTTTATCGCCTTGCCACTAGAAGTCTTGACCTGATATTCAAATAAAGGCATCAGCCGTTCACCTCCGCCATGTACGCTTTAGCAGTATCCGGCTGAATCAGTCCAAGAGACAGGTATTCCCGGATGCTCATTTCCAGCGTATGCATGCCGAGGGAACGCCCGGTCTGCATCACATTCTTGATCTGATGAGTCTTCTCGGTGCGGATCAAATTGGCTACAGCCGGTGTGTTTACCAGAATCTCCGTCGCACAGAGCCGACCACGGCCTCCCGCTCTCGGGAAGAGTCGCTGACTTACTACTGCCAGCAGGACAGAAGCCAGCTGGGAGCGTATCTGCCCCTGTTGATGACCAGGAAAAGCATCAATAATCCGGTCAATTGTCTGCGGGGCGTCCGTGGTATGTAACGTCGCCATTACCAAGTGTCCAGTCTCTGCTGCCGTAACGGCAGCAGAGATGGTCTCCAAATCACGCATTTCACCAACAAGAATAACATCGGGATCCTGACGCAGAGCAGCCCGCAATCCATTGGCGAAGCTGGCCGTATCACTACCCACCTCCCGCTGATCGATCAGGCAAGAGCCGTGGCTGTGCAGAAATTCAATCGGATCTTCAAGCGTAACAATATGCTTTTTTTCACTCTTATTAATATGATGGATCATGGCCGCCAGGGTGGAGGATTTGCCGCTCCCGGTCGGTCCCGTAACCAGAATCAGGCCCTGTGGTTTCTTCGTCAGTGAAGACAGCACCGGGGGCAGAGAAAGCTGCTCCAGGCTCGGGATTTCAGCCGGAATTGACCGGGCAGCAATACTGACACCTGCCCGCTGGCGGTATACATTAACGCGATAGCGCACGCCATTCTCAAGCGGAAAGGAAAAGTCGAGCTCTCCTGCGTTCTGGAAAGCCAGGCTTCGTTGGTCACCCATCAGAACTTCCGCCATGTGCAGGGTCTCTTCAGATGATAATTTCTCGCCTTCCAACGATTGAAGACTACCATCGATCCTTATGACCGGCGGTGAACCTGCAGAAATATGCAAATCGGAGGCTTTGGAGGAATAAGCCATGTGCAGCAGCTGTATGATGTCTCTTGTGAATGACGGCACGATTGTCTTCCCCCTTGATAAATTGAGCTCTTAATGGGCCTTGCTAATGCGAAACAGTCTCACGAATAACCTCCTGCAGTGTGGTTACACCCTGGGCAACCTTCAGGAAGCCGTCCTCCATAAGCTGAATCATCCCCCGCGCTTTGGCTGCATTTCTAAGATCTTCGACCGACGCGGAGTCGGCAATCAGCTGGCGCATATGATCATCAACAGTCAGTACTTCATGAATAGCTACCCGGCCGCGGTAACCTGTTGTGTTGCAGCTGCCGCAACCACGTCCGCGGTGCAGCACATTTGCTGGAAGGCCGTTATTCCGCAGCATAATTGATTCTTGCTCTGTTGGCTTGTACGTATCCTTGCACTCCGGGCATATTCTCCGCACAAGGCGTTGCGATACAATTCCAATCAATGAGGAAGCAATAAGATAAGGCTCTACTCCCATATCCCGCAAACGTGAAATCGTGCTGATCGCATCATTCGTATGCAAGGTAGATAATACAAGATGTCCTGTCAGTGATGCGCGAACGGCAATTTCCGCCGTCTCCGTATCCCGGATCTCTCCGACCATCACTATATTGGGATCCTGCCGCAGAATGGATCTCAGTCCGGCGGCGAAGGTCAGCCCGATTGACGGGTTGACATGCACCTGATTGACACCTTCGAGCTGATACTCTACAGGGTCCTCAACGGTAATAATATTGGCACTTTCTACATTAAGCTGATTGAGCGCCGAGTATAAGGTTGTGGTTTTGCCGCTTCCCGTTGGCCCAGTAATCAAGAGGATTCCATAGGGACGCGTGATCATGGTCTTAAAAGCCTCGGCATTGCTGTCGCTGAATCCAAGCGTATCGACCGACTTCACTCCCGTGCTTAAGTCAAGGAGCCGCAGAACAATCTTCTCGCCATGCATGGTCGGTAGTGAGGACACGCGGATATCGATCATTTTATAATCAAATTGCATCTTGATCCGTCCATCCTGCGGCAAACGCCGCTCGGCAATGTTGAGACGGGCCATAATCTTCAGGCGGGCGGTAATGAAACCCTGCATTTGTTTGGGGATTACACGCTCTGTTCTCAAAACGCCGTCTATGCGGTAGCGGATGGAGAGATTGTTCTCGCCCGGGTCAACGTGGATGTCCGAAGCCCTAAGGGCTACAGCTTGCTGGATCATCTGATTGACCAGACGCACAATAGGAGAATCCTCATCGGTAATCTCTGTTTCTTCTATTTCTTCCTGGGTCGGCAACTCTACCATCATCTGACTCATGGAATCACGCATGCCGTAGTGCCGCGCTATAGCCCTCTGCAGCTCATCTCGTGTGGAAATTGCAGGCTCGATCTTAAACCCTGTACTCATCCGCAAATCTTCTATTGCAAAATAATCTAGCGGATCAGCCATCGCGACCATCAGCTTGCCCCCGTCCTTCAAGAATGGCAGCACCTGATAGCGCTTGGCCATACTCTCCGGAATAATCTGGGTAATCGCTGGATCAATTTGATATTTAAACAGGCTTACATGGGGAATTCCCAGCTGAAATTCCAGCACTTCGATTAACTGCTGCTCTGTAATGTAGCCTTGTGTAATGAGCAGGTCACCGAGCTTGCGCTTACTTTTTCGTTGTTCGGCAAGAGCTTCCGTCAGCTGTTCTTGTGAAATAATTCCATTTTCTACCAGCAAGTCTCCTAGTCTCTTTTTCACAATGGCCAAATTCTGTCAACTCCATGCCGTATAGGTTATGTATACTTATCGACTTCTTTTATTGAAATATTTAGAAAAAAATGAAAAAATCCTATTCATTTATGATCCAAAATACCCGATATATCCTTTATATTTCATTATTTTTCGCAAAGTGTGGCGAACTTTAAAACTTCCCAGTTCACAGGTCTCGAGACCTGTATTTCTGGGTATTTTTACATATAAAAATATTGCCTATCATTGGCAGATGTCCTAGAATGATATATAGCATAGAATGGATATTTTTACAACGACATGTCATTCTTGTCTATCAAAACGACCCACAATTTATACTTATATGACGAATGTTGCCAATACATAACGATCGGGGAGAGATTTGCAATGAAGCTCGAACGCAATAAGGCACTATATTTTCTATCTGGCCTGATCCTGCTCAGTCTGCTGCTTGTCTTACCGGTGAGGCACTTCCTCTCGAACGTTAACGCCACAGGAGAGAGTTACCAGATTCGCATGCTGGAGATTACACCTTCAGGAAACACTGAGCTTGCCAATTTGAAATCGGGCATGTCCGATGTAACAATTGACACTATGAGTATGAAGCGATTTGTGTCACTTCGTGATACTTTAGATGGAAAATACGATGCCGTATATTTCGGCAAGGGTAGTACCAGTATCAAATATAGCACTGCAAGCGTTACTGACAAGAACCACAATACCACAGCCATCATGAATGATATTACCAATTTGAAGGCTCAAGAAATTATAAATACCTTTATCGACAAGGGCCTCTATGTCTTCTTTCACAAGGATACCTTTACGAATACGTCATATATGCAGACCGACGGTAAGCTGTATAAAACCTTCAATCCGTATCGTGTGAACGCCACAAGCCATAATGTAATTTTTCTTAACGATAACGAATTAAGCACAATGATTACCAGTTTGAAAGCCGGAACCTCTACTTACATGGCGGGACTGAAGCAGCGTCCTCGACTCCAAATCCTGAACAAGGATGGAATTAAAGATTATAGTACGGACCAATCGATTATTTACAAGCCGGGGGACGTACTTGATTTCAACTTTAGGGTTACTAATGTACAAAACTTTGGTGCCAATCCTATTGTTGCGAAACTATATATTAGTGTTGATAAATCTATTCCGATGACCGAATTACAGGTTGTTGCCGTTAAAACACTTAACCAGAACGGAAATGGAGAGATCAATTACACACTCCCTAACACCTATTCCGGGCTACTTTATTGGAAACTGGAGATTACAGACTCTTTAAATACGAGTAAGCTGAAAGATTTCGACAGCGGAACCATTCGCTTCCGCGGCCAAAAGACCATCGTCAATATTTTGCAGGTACTCCCAAATACCGGCGATCAAAGCAGCTTGCTGAAATCCAGCAATATGAATCAGAGCTATCTTAATACTGACGATTACCAGTTAAACATAGAAACGAAGTCTATGACGGATTTCAACAATTATGTGGCTGCAAAATTCGCAGCTAACGGTTCGTATGGCCTAAACGGCGTTTACGATATGCTGATCTTCGGATTCAGGGATGTATATAACGATAACGCGCCAATCAGTGATCGTGCTGCCGCGGCCGTACTAAATTTCGCCAATGTTACGAAGCAGAGTGTTATGTTCACCCATGATACGGTATATAACAATTCCAGCAAGTGGGTCAATTTCTTTAAAGATACTACCGGACAAATCGCACCGGAAACTAATCTTGGACTCGGCGCACCGAATACTTCACAATCAGTAAAGCCTGTCAATGACGGCTTACTTACCCAGTATCCTTTTTATCTGAGCGCACTTAATAGTAGCAATGAACAGTACAGTGTCATCACGCCTCAGGTAGCTACCACCCATAATCAATACTTCACACTGAATTTAGAGGATTCCACAATTGTCCCTTGGTACAACATTTCGGGGAGCTCCCGAGATACCAATGACAGTTGGAATCATTATTACACGTACTCCAAAGGAAATGTGACTTACTCAGGTACAGGTCATATTTTTGGCACATCCAGCGAAACCTTCCCGGATTGGGAACAGAAGTTATTCGTCAATACGATGTACCGGGCGTATATTGGTGCAAACCATTCACCCGAGATCAAGGTTAATACACCGAAACAAAATGAAATCAAACCCTCTTATCAGAAGGAACTGCTTATCGATTATACAGTAGAAGATTCTGATTTAAATGACCATGATTTGTACACAACAGTGCGCTTTAAGTCAGGAGACGTTTATCTTCCAGATACTTCTGTAACAGAAATGGCGGTACTGTCCGGCAAGAATGTCCATCAAACTTTTCCTAACCCCTTGCCTGATGGAGGTCCGCTAAGAATTGAAATTACGGCTCATGATAAACAAGGAGCCTATGCGACCCCTCAAATTATTAACATTACGGTTCTTAAAACGAATGCGAACCTTGAAGTATCTCGTGAGCTGTCTGCTAATGTCAATGCCAAAAGTGAAGTCGGCAAAGATGAAATGTTCACTATCACCTACAATGTTAAGCCAAAAACCGTACCGTTTAATCAAGTCAGCAGTGCGGATCAGCTGGCGGTGAATCAAGTGATTTCTGATATTAAGTTCCATGAGACTCTTCCGGCCAATATTGAGATTGTAGGCAGCTTACCCGCAGGCATCACTTCTACAGGGAGCGTGGCTACGGGATATGTACTAGAAAAATCATTGCCGGATGTAACCTATACGCTGCAAGTAGCAGCAAATGGAGTCAAGACCTTTGAGCCGACTTCAACTGATCCTGTCAAATTCAGTATCAACGTCAAGGCTATTGAGGCAAAGACCTTTAACTTTGATACCGCATATATAGACTTTTTAGATATTCATGCGGCCATATCTACAACTGCTACCGCTACTCCGACGCCAGTGCCAACAGCTGCATTCGACCCTTCCAAAACGACGACAAGATCCCCTCTTGGCATCGCGGGAGATTATAACGCATTTGTATTCGGTACCGCCCGGGTAACCGCTTCGCTAAAAGGTAATCTTGCAGCGGGAGGTACAACCACAACAAGTGGAGTGGATATTAATCAATCAAATGGCCGAAACGTGCCATACGCAATTGTCACAGGTGGTGACCTCAATTTCACCAACGGTAGCGTCTATGGTAACATCCTTCACCAGGGAACTTACAACAAAGTCTATTCCGGAAATATTGTGAACGGAAGCTACACCCAAGGAACACTAATCGACTTTGAAGCAGCTCGTCTTTATTACGAGGATTACTCAGATCTTATTGCAGCTATTCCTGCCAATGGGACCAGCAGGTACGAATACAGCAATTTGTATTTGAATGGAACCCAGGCTACCAACGTATTCCGATTCACGTCCGACACATTCCAATCCGGATGGCCTAATGTAACAGTCCCCAACAACTCATCAATGATTTATAATGTTACGGGGACAACCATTAATTTTAACAAAGCATTTCCACTTCCAGGTGGTACTACTGGGAACAATGTAATATTCAATTTCCCGAATGCTACTACTGTCAATATATCCGGTGCTACGATATACGGTTCGATCCTAGCGCCAAAAGCAGCCGTAAATATTTCCAACGGACAGGTACACGGTAACGTGATTGCAGCCTCTCTGAATGCTTCATCGCTAATTGATATTCTGCCTTATAGCAAAACGTTACCTGTGGCGCTTCCAACTCCTACGCCGACGCCAACACCTACGCCGACGCCAACGCCAACTCCACAGGTGCGTACGCCGATTAACTTTTTATCGATGACAATAACTGCTCTGGACAGAATAACATTCTTAAACATTGAGAAGACAGATCTTTTACTTGGCGATACCCAGAAACTATCAAGGACTGTTACTCCTCCCGACAAAGCAGATAAATGGTTGAGCTGGAGTTCTAACAAACCGGAATTTGTAAGTGTGGACTCTAACGGTGTTGTGACCGCCCATAAAGTAGGATCCGCAGACATAACTGTCGTAGCTACAGACGGAAGCTTTTTAAGTTCAACTGCAAAAGTAACTGTGGTGAATCCTGAACTTGATATTAGCGGGCCGGATAGCACACTTGTAAATAGTCCGATAGAACTTTCTGCCAATTATCATCAAACGAAGGAGACCGGCATTCAATACACCTGGCATGCTGTCTCTGCAGACGGAGCTGTTGCTAGCATGACTAGCGCCGAGGAACCCAATAAGATTATATTCAATCCATCAAAATCGGGTGTATATACCGTGAGTGTGCTGGTTACTACAGATATTAATCAAATGGGAGTACTCGAGAGCAAGATAATTACTGTAAAACTTGAATCTCTCACGATATCAGGTCTAAACAGTGTGTTTCCGGGGGGAACAATCGTACTAAATGTGACTCCTAATCCAGCCAGCGCCAATCAAGAACTCTACAAGTGGTCACTCGTTGATACTGGAAATCTTAACTATGCAGGATTTGTCACCTCTGACAGTGATACAGTATTAAAAGCAAGCATCGAAACTTCCGGGAATACCATTATCCTTAAAGGCATTTCACCTAAGGATTCAATCGGCATTACAGTAAGTGTCGGAGATTCTATCAGCGCAGCCTTTATAAAAAGCCCTGAGTATATCGTAAGTGTCTCACAGCCTGGTCTTGCATTTAAACCTAACCACAGCATCTTACTTCCTGGAGAGAGTTTGTCACTGCAACAATTTTTACTAATGACCAACCCGTCAGGTACAGTGCCATCGAACATTATCAGCAGCTTAACTTGGGAAAGCGACAACACTGCTGCTGCCGTAGTCGATCAGGCAGGTAAGGTGACTGCTAAAGCTAAGGGGATCGCACATATTAAGGCTTTCTATACGGCTGCGAACAACTTGGAAATATCTGCGGTCTACACGCTTTCAGTCAATAATGCTGAAGACGCTACAAACAATCGTTATTAACATCTGAAAGACACTCTTCAGTTCCACAACTGTATTCAACAGTACCTAAATAGGCTGCCCTCAACTTGACGAGGGCAGCCTATTGTATATAACTATAACGAATGATTACAAGCAATTCTGATTAACTTCCCGGTTGCAACAACTCTATCGGGCCTACCTTGATGTTGACTTGATTAATGCGCGGAAGACCAATCTTTTGATCCTCGAATACATTCTTGTTGTAATGGACAATAAAACGCGGATCCGCCGACTCTGTTTGAGGGTCAAAATTAAATTCATCATATCCCTCTTTCAAACCGACCTTCCCGACCACCGCATTGATAATCAAATCTCCTTTGGCGAAAAAACCTCCGTCCAAAGAGAAGATAGAACCTACGCCATACAACTCAGCCGTACTGTCAGTATAGAAAAATGCTCTCAAAACTGTCGCTGTATCCTTGAACTCCTCTACACGGTTAATCAGGATGGAACCCTTGGAAATGAGGACCAGTTCTTTCTGGTCGATGCCTGTTACTGTAGCGTTGACGACCTCCGTCTTTCCGAGCACAAACATTGTTGAATCGAAGGATACGTCACCCTTAATGTACAAATTGCCGGTTACCAGAATATTGCTTTGAACTTTTATCGCTTGCGAAGCGTAGTTGTCCAGTGTTAAATCACCATTAACAATAAACCAATTCGAACTGCTCTGACTTCCAGTCTTATCTGTATCAACTATTCTATCAAAGTCTACTCCGTTCAATTCCAGGCTACCATTAAATATGGTGCTTACTGAAAGTCCACTTAAATCGCTCTTCAGTTGCTGTAGCGCCTCTTCATAAAGTTGCTGCTTCTCCTCATCCGTGGCGTCTTTCTTCGGGTCCGTTGGTGATTTAATCCCATCATAATCTGCAAGCAAGGGCTGCTTTAGTGTAGGCATGCCTACACCTGTTGCCTGAAGCGATGTGATTAGCCTTTTTCCGCGAATCGTAGCACTCTCATTACCGTCTCCTCCGGTCGATCCATAATAAATGTTGGAGTATTCCCCTTTCTTGCCTAATGCATTTGTAGCTTCAGTCACTTTATCCAGAAAGGAATCCTCTACATTGATCTGGACAAAGGTTGACTTTTTCTTAATTACCGCACCTTCACTAATTTCTTTTACCCTTTTATCCAGTGTCACTCCAGTTGGCACTTCGGTGATAAGAGTATAATCTTTCCCATTCTCCGAGTATTCTATATTCTTCATGGATTGAACCTGTGCTTCACCGTCAATCTTCGGGAATTGGCTGGTCTGAGGAAGTTTGGTATTATGCACATAGTTGGCTACCTTACTCAGTTTCAATTTGACTCCCGCGTATATATTGCCGTCTATTTCTGGAGAACCATTTAAATAGACTGTCCCCTCAGAACCCAGAGAATAATTAAGGAAATCAGGAAAAGTTGTAATCACAATCTTTTGCTGAAGTGTCCTCAGGACTCCGTTTATTGTGGCATTAGCTGTAATGGTCACTTTCTGCTCACCATTGATCGGGTCTTCCTCAACAGAAAAATCGGTTATCCCATTAGTGGCACCCTGAAAGTCGGTTGTAGCAACAAACTCATCTTTATTATCATTCAGCGACTCAAGGAATCTGCTAATGTAATCGTCAATCTCATCTTGGGTCATCGTGCTGCTATTTTGGATTTTATTATTTAACTCTGCCGTAATATATGCCAGGGCTTCATCAATCGTTTTCTGGGCAAGATGTAAGCTCTGGACATCACTCTCCCTAGTCTCTGTGAGCCTTGCTCCCCCAACCGCGGCACCTAACACACTAACTCCAAGTATGGTTAACAGCAGAACAATAAACATCACCAGAACGAGAGCAGAGCCTTGCTCGGAAAGGACGTTGATCTTTCTTGAAATAGATCTTTTGGCGTTATCAGCATTACTTTCGTACCTCTGCATACCGGCGACAGCCTCCTAGAATCCGAATCGGCTTTCCATTTCCAAACGGTCTTCTTCGATTCCTTTATATTTAAGATCAAGTTTAATCCGTATTAGTCCTGAGTTACATGTGGTTGTCGCATTACAGGGTCTGCCATCTGTCGTCACAGCTGAGATAACAGAACCTCCAAGCTCGGAGTCCACATCGATAGGAGAAGCAACTTCAGCCCCACCCACTAATTTGGATATCAAAATATGATTTCCTGCAATCCGAATCGTCCGCCGTGTGGACACTCCAGTTTTGATCAATTCAATCCCACCATTTGTATTCTGAACCCGCTCAGCCCCGTAAGTATATAATTCCGTAATAATTGAGGACATGATTAAGTCCGCCTCATATCGTAGGTCATTTTCCACTGTGATTTTATGATAACTGCGGAATCCGAACATGGTAACTCCGGAAATCAGACCAGCGACCAAAGAGAATAGAGTCAAAGCTACAATCATCTCGATTAAAGTGAAGCCCTCTTCCGATTTGATGCCTTTATCGAATCCTTTCATCGGTGATGTATCCCTCCACATTCACAGTATAATTCGGCTGGTTTCCACCATCGACCCGGGTAACAACTGCTTTTATTGGCAGCAGGTATTCATTAATTCTCGACTTATCCACTGTTGAGCTGCCAGAAGACTCAGACGTGCCACTCAACAATGCCGGCTGATAAATTATATTAATGGAGTACCATATGTTGTTTATTTGAAGATTAAGTATATTGGATAGTGCTTCAGTATCTTCAAAGGCATCTGAATAATCACTGGTCCCGCAGCTCCCCGGCCTGCAATCTGCAGCCAAAACATCTTTATTCTTATCATCAAGAAAAACTTTCATTTTATCAAAATCCTGCTTCTCCATATAAAAGAGCGCATTGCGCGCCAGATTGACCATAATCGTCTTATTCTGGTTGGATTTTGAATATGTCATGGCCTGTGTAAAATAGGACGTAAGGACCAGGGATACAATCGACAAAATGACGATAGCTGCCAGAACTTCGATTAAAGTGAATCCCTGCTCCTGGTTTCGGCCCGGTTGCATCGTGCTTCCGCCTCTCTAGTAATCTGCTATTACATATTTGCACACATTCAGGAGACTTTGTCCCCATTCCATTATATTCCGCGGTATGCGGCACCAGCAATCCCATCTGGTAAATAATTAGTAGACTTCTACAATTCATATCGGCATTTGGCTGTGCTATTATTTGGGCGGGAGGAGGATACAATTATGGCTTTGATCGAATGTCGTTTTTATTCAGAAGTACTTCAGTTAAGCACATCGATGACGGTGATTTTGCCGCAGCAGACTACCACGCAGATCGGAATGAGCAATGTGACCAGAAATGGCCTGCATCCCACATTATTTCTTCTGCACGGCTTATCCGATGATGATTCCATCTGGCTGCGCCGCACGTCTATTGAACGGTATGTCGCTGAGATGGGCATTGCGGTGGTGATGCCGCAGGTGCACCGGAGCTTTTACACAGATATGGCCTCTGGAGGCAAGTATTGGACCTTTATTAGCGAAGAGCTGCCGGCGCTGGCACGTTCGTTCTTCCCGCTATCACCGGCACGACAAGATAATTTTGTCGCCGGATTGTCGATGGGAGGTTACGGGGCGATCAAGCTGGGACTGCGCAAGCCGGAGACTTTTGCCGCGGCTGCCAGTCTTTCAGGTGCTTTAGATATGGCGCATCACTATATGAACTGGGAAGATCCGACTGCGAAGACTAAAGAGTATGAGCTGATCTTCGGCACGAAGGATATCAGCGGAACCCCTGACGACCTGCTCTGGCTGCTGGAACAGCATCATGCGTCCAAAGGTCCCAAAACAAAACTGTATCAATGTTGCGGCACAGAAGACTTCCTGTTCGAGGATAATCAGCGTTTTCGTAAGGCTTGCAGCCAAACCTCGTTGTCTTTGACTTATGAGGAAGGTCCGGGGGCACATGAGTGGGGATACTGGGACGCCAAAATCCAGGATGTCCTGAAATGGTTGCCGCTGGATAAACCGGAGCGCGTATAACCAAAAGCTTCGTGTACTCATGATCGAGTAGGAGGGGGCGGCGAGCCCCCGACCTCTCACACCACCGTACGTACCGTTCGGTATACGGCGGTTCATGGAATATTCCG
>NZ_JBGJZO010000019.1:0-95095 GCF_042610485.1 Paenibacillus oryziterrae
AAAAAAAAATGTTGGAGCAACTGCTGTCACGGGAAAATCTTCTGAAAGCATTAAAGCGTGTTGAAGCCAATAAAGGAAGTCATGGCGTAGATGGCATGTCCGTAAAATCCTTACGGAAACACATCGTACAAAACTGGCAAACCTTACGGCAAGCGATAGAAGAAGGAACCTATGAACCGAGCCCCGTACGACGGGTCGAAATCCCGAAACCGAACGGCGGAGGTACCCGGATGTTAGGGATACCTACGGTGACAGACCGAATGCTTCAGCAAGCAATTACGCAGGTGTTAACCCCATTGTTCGATCCACAGTTTTCGGAGCATAGCTATGGATTTCGTCCCCGAAGGCGAGGACATGATGCGGTAAGGAAAGCTAGAACATTCATGAAAGAAGGATACCGATTTGTAGTGGACCTGGACTTGGAGAAATTCTTTGACCGTGTCAACCATGACCGTCTGATGACGAAAATTGCGGAGAAAGTGAAGGACAAGAAAGTCCTCTTACTGATTCGTAAATATCTTCAAGCGGGGGTGATGGAGAACGGGTTAGTAAAGGCGACATTAGAAGGAACGCCGCAAGGTGGTCCCCTGAGTCCGTTATTATCTAACATTGTTCTGGACGAACTGGATAAGGAACTAGAGAGACGTGGACACCGATTCGTGCGCTATGCGGACGACTGTAATATCTACGTGAAAACACCAAGAGCAGGCGAACGAGTCAAGGCATCCGTCACGGGGTTCATTGAGACGAAGCTAAAACTCAAGGTAAACCAAGCCAAGAGTGCGGTAGACCGGCCCTGGAAACGGAAGTTTCTTGGATTCAGTTTTAGTGCGGATAAAGAGCCAAAGGTGAGGATTGCCAAACCATCCGTACAGAAAGCGAAGGTCAGAATTCGAGAGATTACCTCTCGAAAGAAGCCGATGAGGATGAAAGATCGAATCGAGGAACTAAACCAGTACTTAATGGGATGGNAGCCTACGAGTGGGGAAATACCCGAAAAGGGTATTGGCGAATTGCAGGGAGTCCAATTGTGACACGAGCATTGAATAACCAATACTGGGAATCCAAAGGACTTAAGAGCCTGTTGGACAAATACAACTCGATACGGAATATTCCATGAACCGCCGTATACCGAACGGTACGTACGGTGGTGTGAGAGGTCGGGGGCTCGCCGCCCCCTCCTACTCGATTATTACTCATCTCTTATTTCTAAAAATGATTGCTTCTGAACAAGTAAACCAATATATTGGTTATATGAATAAACAACCGATCCAACCCATCCAACCCATTAAAAGAACCTCATTCCGGGATGAAGTTTACCGTACACTTCGTGAAGCGATTATTTCACTGGCGCTCGAACCTGGACAACGGCTGAATGATAACCAGCTTGCAAGCCAGTTTGGAGTGAGTCGTACGCCTGTCAGGGAAGCGTTAAAACGTCTGGAGGATGAAGGACTAGTCGAGACCGTTCCAGGGTCGATTACCAGGGTCGCACTGCTGCGTCCGGAAGAGGCCGGGCATGCCTTTGTAGTGGCTGCTGCGCTCCATGCCTTAGGAGCAAGACTGGCTATACCCCGCTTGACGGAGTCTCACCTTGAAATGATGCGCCGTCACAATGAAGAGTTTCGTCAGGCGATTGACACTTCGGACATTCTTGCTGCTATTCACGCAGACGATGATTTTCATAACATCTTGATCGAGGCATCCGGCAACCCGGATATAAAAGCGACGCTAGAACGGATCATGCCTAAGCTGCGCAGACTGGAGATCTCCCGTTTTGCTTCAGAGCAGGCCATTGAGTCCCTGAGTGATCATGAGCAGATTATCGCAGCTTGTGAGCAAGGGGATGTTCAATCGGCATCTTTATGGTCCGAGAAGAACTGGCTGAACCTCGGGACACAGTTGGGTATGTCTAATACTGAATCATAGAAAGAGTTGATAGCTCGTGCGGCCAATCTTGCTCGGAGTCTGCTCCGCCTTATTTTTTGCCATTACCTTTGTATTGAATCGCCGCATGGAGCTTTCCGGAGGAAGCTGGGCTTGGAGTTCCTCCCTGCGGTATTTCTTTACGCTGCCGTTATTAATTGCCATTGTGATGGGGCGGCGCAATTTGAGACCTTTATTATCCGGGATAATCAAGAGACCTTGGCCTTGGCTGTTGTGGGGAACTGTAGGTTTTGGTTTGTTCTATGCACCTATTTGTTTCGCGGCTGCTTATGCTCCTGGTTGGCTGACGGCGGGAACGTGGCAAATTACGATTATTTCCGGTTCCTTGCTTGCTCCCTTCTTCGGTACTTGGATCACCGGCCCTTCGGGCCGCGTGTTTAAGCGGGGTAAGATTCCTGTCAAAGGTCTTGGAATGTCTCTCATCATTCTGGCAGGCGTGGCGCTTCTCCAGTTGGAGCACTCCCAAGCTTTGACATCGGTCGAGGCTCTGCTGGGTATTGTGCCGGTGTTAATTGCCTCCTTCGCCTATCCGCTCGGCAACCGTAAGACGATGCAGCTGTGCGGTGAACAGTTTGATGTCTTTCAGCGTATACTCGGAATGACGCTTGGCAGTATTCCGTTCTGGATCGTTGTTGCCGTATATGGACTTTTGAACTCCGGCTGGCCATCGGGTGAACAGCTATGGCAGTCAGGAATCGTAGCTTTGTCTTCCGGCATTATCGCCACCGTGTTATTTTTCAAGGCTACAGATATGGTTCGTCACAGCATGACCGGACTCGCAGCTGTAGAAGCTACTCAATCGCTGGAGGTGCTGTTCGCCTTGGCTGGAGAAATGCTGATCCTGTCCACTCCATCGCCATCCTATGTGTCCTGGCTAGGCATTCTTGTCATTATAGGAGGCATGATTCTGCACAGTTTGTTCTCCCGGCGTTCAGGCAGGCCGCTTGTTGCAGCAATGCAATCATCCCGATATAATAAAAGGTATTGAAATTTGCAGGGAACAAGCACAAAAGGTGGTAGAGCAGTTGGAAAATAATAACGAAACGGTGTTCACATACCGTTCCAGCAGCCCACAGGATACAGAGCTTTTGGCAGGCGCTCTTGCTCGTGCCTCGACGCCAGGGACCGTCATTGGCCTTGACGGGGATTTGGGTGCGGGTAAAACGGCCTTCTCCAAAGGCTTTGCTAGCCATTTGGGGGTACAGGAACTGGTGAACAGTCCTACTTTTACTATTATTAAAGAATATAAGGGGAACCTGCCCCTGTATCATATGGATGTGTACCGCATTTCCCATCAGGAAGCAGATGAGCTTGGGCTGGACGAATATTTCTACGGACAAGGAGTCTGCCTTGTTGAGTGGAGTAGCATGATTACAGATTTACTGCCGTCAAGTCGCCTGCATATTTATATCGAGACGGTTGGAATGGAAGAACGCATGATTACGGTAACCGGAATCGGAGAGCCTTACGGAGATCTCTGCCGCAGCCTGATCAAGAATGGGGTCAAGAAGAATGACGACTGAAAATAACGGGCCGCGCAAGCGGTTTTTGGCGCTTGATACATCCACGGCAACTCTCGGTGTGGTGGTAACAGAGAATTATCAAGTGCTGCATGAGATCAATACCTCCGGAGAACGGAATCATTCTGTTCATTTGCTGCCGATTATTGAGCAAGCGCTGCAGGCTTCGGGAACGAGCGGGAGTATGTTGGCCGGCATTTCGGTAGGCATTGGCCCAGGTTCGTATACCGGCACTCGTATTGCTGTCAGTGCTGCCAAGACATTGGCTTGGGCTTGGGATGTTCCTGTAGCAGGTATATCCACTCTCCATGCTCTGGCATGGGGCGGTCATGAGCAGGGGCGGATGGCATCATATTCACCAACGCCGGCGGAGCAGGGACAAGTGGAATATGGTCCGGATTGGATTATTCCCCTGATCGATGCCCGTCGGGGACAAGCCTTTACCGGACTTTTCGCAGTTGGCGCCGAAGGAAGTCCCACCCGGCTTGAGCCCGATGCGATCCGTCTGATGAGCGAATGGGTGTTGCAATTGTCGGAGCTGATCGGGTTGGCTGAAGCGGAGGGCAGAAAACCGCGTAATCTTTGGTTCACCGGAGAAACCGCGCTGCATGGCAGTTCAGAAACACTTTCTGCCTTAGCAGGGTTATGCCATTTGAATGTTGTACCTTACGAGCTTGAAGGGCGCTGGACCGGGTTCCTTGGTGAGGAGCGGCATGCGGCTGGAAATGATGATGTTCATAGCCTGATTCCCAACTATACCCAGCTCACGGAGGCGGAAGTTAATCTCCGCAAGAGCCATGAAGGAGGCATGAAATAACAATGACGGACACTGATGCAGGAAGAGGGCAAAGTGACCAGCTTGTTTTTCGCCTGATGAAAGTGGAGGATATTCCGGCTATTATGGTCATTGAACGCCAAGCCTTCACGATGCCTTGGACCGAAGAGGCTTTCAAGAATGAACTTACGAATAATCATTTCGCTAAATATATGGTGATGGAGCTGCAGGGCCAAATTATCGGTTATGCGGGGTTATGGGCGATCGTGGACGAAGCCCATGTCACGAATATTGCGCTGCTTGAGGAATACCGGGGACGCAAATGGGGAGAACGGCTGCTGGATGAACTGATGAAGACGGCTTCTTACCTCGGAATGAAATCCATTACGCTGGAAGTGCGGGTATCCAATGAAGTTGCCCAGAATTTATACCGCAAGAAAGGCTTTCGCTCCGCTGGCACACGCAGAGGCTATTACTCCGATAATCGTGAGGACGCACTGATTATGTGGGCTGATCTGCCGGCTTACGAGGAGCAAGGTGTCAGGGAAGGAAGCGTGGAATAGGAATGGGTTCGGAAATAAACAATGAACAGAAACCGGTAATAATACTCGCTATAGAAACTAGCTGTGATGAAACAGCGGTGGCAGTCATCAAGGATGGCTGTGAGGTGCTTGCCAATATAATCTCCAGCCAGATCGAGACACACCGGGCCTTCGGCGGCGTTGTACCAGAGGTCGCCTCGCGCAAGCATGTCGAGGTCATTACACTTATTATCGAAGAAGCAATGAATACCGCTGGAGTGAAGCCAGAGCAGTTAACCGCCATAGCCGTTACGCAGGGACCCGGACTTGTCGGAGCCTTGCTCGTCGGAGTTGTCGCTGCCAAAAGCCTAGCTTTGGCCTGGGGCAAACCGCTTATCGGCACACATCATATCGCCGGTCATATTTATGCCAACCGTTTGGTGTCTGAGTTGCAGTACCCTTGCATGACGCTAGTAGTTTCAGGAGGGCATACGGAGCTTGTGCTGCTGGAGCAGGAGGGCAGATTCAAGATTATCGGCCGTACCCGTGATGATGCCGTTGGTGAAGCGTATGACAAGGTGGCGCGTGCACTCGGCTTTCCTTATCCAGGGGGACCTCACGTGGACAAGCTGGCGCGCGAATCCACAGAGACAGTGACTCTACCGCGCGCCTGGCTGGAGCCTGACTCCTATGACTTCAGCTTCAGCGGATTGAAATCGGCAGTACTGAATGTAGTCAATCAGACGAAGATGAAGGGGCTCACCCCTGACGTAGGTGCGATTGCCCGCGGATTTCAGGAATCGGTCGTTGAAGTGCTGGTAGAGAAGGCTGTCCGGGCAGTGCGTTCAACCGCTTCGAGACAACTGCTGCTGTGCGGCGGTGTGGCTGCCAACAGAGGGCTGCGTGCTGCTTTGACAGGCCGTTGTGAAGCGGAAGGCATAGAGCTTATTGTTCCGCCGCCTGTATATTGCACTGATAATGCCGCCATGATTGGTGCGGCAGCCCATGTGAAATGGACTCATGACGGAGGCATACCGCTGGATATGGTCGCTGATCCCGGATTTTCACTGGAGCAGTGGTCGGTCCGCGATTAGCGGGGGCTGCAAGCTAATAAAGGCCCAATTGAGACTGTATGAACCAATAAAACAGGCGTATCCTTTTACCGCGTATTGATGACGTGGGGAGGGATACGCCTTTTTGATGGCTGCTGCTTTCTCAATATGAGATCAGAAGTAGAGATCTGAAGCTCTTAAATAGGGTAATACACGTTTGTCAAGGTGTGGACAAGGTTATCCACATATTCCTGCATATCTGTGTAAAAATCATGTAAAACCAGCAGTAACGGTCTTTTTCTGAACGTTCAAACGGGGGATTTCAAAGAGGGTGTATTTTTGTGGAAACTGTGGATAATGTGGATAATTCGGTGGATAAAATTTCCTTGACACACAAAACGTGATTTATCGCAAGAAAAAAGGCCCTAAGGGCCTTTTTAGAAGATCAGTTATTCACCAAATCTGGGGATAGAGCTGTGCATAACTATTTATGAACAAAAAGGGAACTATTAAAAATATTTATCGTGAGATTTTACATTATTCATCAGCAAGTCTTTCCCACTCGTCAAAAACTTGCACGAGCTGTTCTTTTTTTGCTTTTAAATCCGCTTCATGTTCCTGGAGTGCCATATAATCCTGATACACCTCAGGTTTGGTCATTTCAGCTTCGATCCCGGCGATTTCTTCCTCCAGGGAGGCGATGTTCTCTTCGAGTTCGGCAATTCGCCGCTGGCGGCTGCGCTCTTCGCGTTTGGCCTGCTTATCGGCTTCGAAGGAAGTGGTTCCCTTCTCTGCCGAAATAGCACTATCCTGGCCTGAACTCTTGAATTGTACACCAGCCGCCTGCGCGGCAGCTTCCCGGGCAATATCCTCCAGCTCCCGTTTCTTCTCGATATAATCATCGTAGTTCCCGAGGTAAGGATCAATTCCAGCCGGATGAAGCTCAAGCACACGTTCCGCCATTTTGTTGAGGAAATAACGGTCATGGGAAATAAAGAGCAGGGTGCCTTCAAAATCGATGAGTGCTGCTTCCAGGACCTCGCGGCTCACCAGATCCAAATGGTTCGTCGGCTCATCGAGAATGAGCATATTGGCGCCGCGCAGCATCAGCTTGGACAGTGCGACACGCGCTTTCTCACCGCCGCTAAGCGCTGCGACTTTCTTCAGAACATCCTCACCGCTGAAGAGGAAATTGCCAAGAATAGTCCGGATGCGGGCTTCCTCCAGCATAGGGTATTCACTCCAGAGCTCTTCCAGGACCGTGTTCCGCGGATTCAACCGGGTCTGCTCCTGGTCATAGTATCCGATCTTGACCTTGGCTCCCCAGTCTATACTTCCGGCAGACGGCTCGCGTGTTCCGGTGAGGCACTGCAGCAGTGTAGACTTCCCGATTCCGTTTGGACCGATCAGCGCAGCGGTTTCGCCGCGCCGCAGCTCGAAGGAAGCGTTGCGGAAGAGAGGCTCGCCTTCACTAAAGGAGACAGCTACACTGCGGACTTGCAGAACTTCTTTGCCTGACATGAAATCAGGCTCAAAGGAGAAATTGGCTTTTTTCAAATCACCCATTGGCCGATCCAGCCGATCCATCTTCTCGAGTGCCTTGCGCCGGCTCTGTGCGCGTTTGGTGGTGGAGGCCCGCACAATGTTGCGCTGTACGAAATCCTCCATGCGGGAAATCTCATCCTGCTGCTTCTCATACTGCTTCATCCGAATTTCGTAATCGGCAGCCTTAAGTTCCATGTAACGAGTGTAATTCCCGGTATACCGCCGGGACTCGTGCCGCTCAATTTCCACGATGACTGTAACCAGACGGTCAAGAAAATACCGGTCATGGGATACGACCAGAATGCCGCCCGCATACCCTCGCAGATAGTCCTCGAGCCATGTCAGGGTTTCAATATCGAGATGATTCGTGGGCTCATCCAGCAGCAGTAAATCCGGAGCCTGCAGCAGGATGCGGGCCAGCGCCAGTCTCGTCTTTTGCCCCCCGCTGAGCGTAGATATCGGGGTAGCCGGATCAAAATCGCCGAAGCCCATGCCATGCAGAACACTACGGATACGCGTGTTCATTTCATAACCGCCATGGTCTTTGAACCAGTCCGAACGCTGGGCGTACCTTTCCAGTAAATCTTCGTATTTCTTCGGATCGTCCGCTAGTGAGGGATCAGCAATTTGTTCCTCCATCTTGCGAAGTTCCTCTTCTGTCTCAATAAGCGGGGCAAAAACAGCCAGCATCTCTTCCTGAATGCTGAGATCTGATTGAAGACCGCTGTTCTGGGCCAGATATCCGACAGTCGTTTCCTTTGCTTTATGAATCTGACCGCCGTCATAAGACAGCTCCCCGGCCAGAATCTGCAGAAATGTGGATTTGCCGGCACCATTAACGCCAACCAGCCCCACTCTTTCCTTCTCATTGACTTGCAGGCTTATGCCGTTCAATATACTGGTAATGCCATATAATTTTGAAATACCTGTTGCTTGAAGAAGCATACCGATGAAACCTCCACCCATGCATTTTTCACTGTGGCACCGAAAGCCAGAAGCTCCCCTGCCAACCATTCCTTATAGTTTACATGAAAAGTGTGTGGCGCGCGAGGGTATGGCATCAGGATAAACGTAATCCGAGCTATCTTGGCGAACCGGGGACAAGAGTGGTAAACTGGACTTAGACATAAGATCAGTCAGGAATAAAGAGGAGGAGCGGTATATGTCAGGCAATGACGTTGTTCTCGCTGAGCATAAGCGGGCGCTGCGCCGCCGTCAGGCTGCCGCGAGGGATATGCTTCCTTTGGACCAGAGAGGCAATCTATCCTCGCTGGTCTGCAAGTATGCTTGGAATTGGCTTGAGCAGGAGAAGGCGGCATCCATCATGGCGTACGCTGCCTTTCGCTCGGAGCTGGACACGCGACCGCTGATTGACAAGGCCTGGGGGGCGGATCTTCGGGTGTTTCTTCCTCGGGTAGAACCGGAGTTAGGCACTATGTCTCCACTGCAGGTGAACTCCTGGGAGGAGATGATTCCAGGCAGGTACGGCATTCCGGAACCGTCCGGAATTGCAGCAGTGCCTTTCAGGCATATGCCAGATGTTATATTTGTACCAGGACTCGCATTCGACCGGCGGGGCGGAAGGCTGGGTTATGGCCAGGGATATTATGACCGCCTGCTTGCAGCGTGGGCTCCTGCTGCGGCTAAGGGTAAAGCCCCGGTGTGGATCGGCCTGGCTTACGGGATGCAACTGGTAGAGGAAGTGCCGATGGATGCCCATGATGCTTTTATGGACATTCTCATAACAGAGCATGGCATGATTCACTGCCGGGAGGTGAATGGAAGTTGAAGTTAACTCATTTCAATGAGGAAGGAAGAGCACGTATGGTGGATGTCAGCGACAAGGAAATTACCAAGCGGACAGCTACTGCTTCCAGTAAAGTTAAGATGGCCCCCGAGACTTTAAGCGCGATTAAGCAAGGATCCATCGGAAAAGGCGATGTACTGGCTGTTGCTCAGGTTGCCGGTATTATGGCTGCCAAGAAGACGGCCGACTGGATTCCGATGTGCCATCCATTGCCGCTTACCGGGATTGATATCCGCTTCTCCGATAACAACGAAGATGAACTATATATAGAAGCAACTGTCAAGCTGACAGGTAAGACAGGTGTGGAGATGGAGGCATTGACTGCCGTTTCCGCCAGCGCACTCACCGTGTATGACATGTGCAAGGCGTTGCAGAAGGACATGATTATTGGACCGACAATGCTGGTCTCCAAAAGCGGTGGGAAGAACGGGGATTACGCACGGGAAGAATGATAACGAAAGATTTCACAGAGTACATAGAGAGGGAGGACGTACCTATGGCGTGGAAAACAGCAATCCTGACGGCCAGTGATAAAGGGGCCAGAGGTGAACGGGAAGATACGAGCGCCCAGGTGATCCGGGAACTGGTTGAGGAAGAACTCGGAGGCGAGATTATTGAGTACCGGATTGTTCCTGATGAAGAGGATGAAATTATCGCAGCAATGATTGAGCTGACTGATTATTTTCAGGCGGATCTGGTGCTGACAACCGGAGGAACTGAGCTGGCTATTCGTGATGTCACTCCGGAAGCAACCCGGCGTGTGATTGAACGTGAGGTGCCTGGGATGTCCGAAGCCATGCGCAGTACAGTGATGCAGAAGAACCGGAGCGTCATGCTCTTTCGCGGAATCTGTGGAATCCGCGGCCGGACGCTTATCGTCAACCTTCCGGGCACTCCTAAAGGTGTTCACGAGAATTTGGCAGCGATCATGGATCAGTTGCCTGAAGCTTTGTTAATGGTCACGGGGCAGTTCCGCCAATAAGAAGCACGTAAGGCATATTTGGCTTTGTTGATGGTTCGTTACAGCGATTGTCATAGAATTGAGATGCAACTGTGACATAAGTTATGGTATCATTGAGTTAGAAGGAAACGGTATCATGAACGGACATTCGTAACAAGGAGGAAAATAACTATGCCTAACATTGGTGCACCCGGCTTTATATTGCTGGTCATCCTTGCGCTGTTACTCTTCGGTCCCAATAAGCTTCCAGAGCTTGGCCGTGCCGTCGGCCGGACCTTCCGTGAATTCAAGGAAGGCGCACGTGACATCATCGGTGATACGGAGCCTGTCCAGAAGAAGGATGTAACTACATCAGCAGCTGTTGCCCCGCAGAACATTGCAGCCAATGTCTCCACGGACAAAAATCTGCCGGAATAATAATAGTAGTACACAGGAGGCTATCCCGTAAGTCAGTTTATGACTTGCGGGAGACTCCTTTTTTTAGAAATATATCTGTTATACCCGCTTACATAATGGAAACGACCAGATGTACGCCTGAAAATAGGATGGTGGCAGCATGTCCCTGGAACCTGATGAAATGTCGGTGGTCGATCATCTGACCGAACTGCGCAGAAGAATCATATATATTCTGGTTGTATTTGTACTTGGCCTAATTGGCGGTTTATTCTGTGCCCGGCCGATTTATGACTATCTGATTCATGCCGATCTGGCCGAGGGCTTCGTCCTGCATGCTTTTTCGTTCTGGGATGGGATCGGTATGTATATGAAGATTGCGGTCGCGGTGTCTCTGGTTGTAACCGTCCCGTTTATTGTGTACCAGCTGTGGGCTTTTGTCAGTCCGGGTCTCCGCCCGGAAGAACGAAGCGCAACGCTGCGGTATGTCCCCTATGTGTTTGTTCTGTTTCTGCTGGGTCTGACATTTGCCTATTATGTTATTTTTCCCATGGCCCTTTCCTTTACGATCTCGGTAACGCGGAGCATGGGGCTTGAAGAGACTTACGGCATTGCG
This sequence comes from Paenibacillus oryziterrae, assembly GCF_042610485.1. Taxonomy (NCBI): domain Bacteria; kingdom Bacillati; phylum Bacillota; class Bacilli; order Caryophanales; family Paenibacillaceae; genus Paenibacillus; species Paenibacillus oryziterrae. The sequence continues at coordinate 11,138 of NZ_JBGJZO010000019.1, forward strand.
CAATATTTCAGCTTTATGTTTGGACTTGTGCTTCCTGTGGCTCTGCTGTTTGAATTGCCGCTCATCGTCATGTTCCTGACCAAGCTGCGTATCCTTAACCCGCTTCGCCTGCGTAAAATGCGCCGGTATGCTTATTTTGTACTTGTATTTATCGCAGTCGTGATCACACCGCCGGATTTCATTTCGGATTTCCTCGTGACGATTCCGCTGCTGGTGTTGTATGAATTCAGTGTGCTGCTGTCCGCATTTGTCTACCGTAAGCAGCTCGCCGCCGATGCACAAAGAGAAGCCAGATACCTCCGGACCTGAACGTATGGGCAGGCCGGGGGTTTTAGGCATATTTTGGTCAGGAGTGGATAGAATGAAAGAGGGGCTGAGCTGTACAAGCCTTGCATGAGCGCCTCAGCCATATTTTTCCCGAAAATAAGTGGGCATTTGTGTAAAAGGACTTGAAATTGTCTTTCAAGTTGAGTATCATAAAAATTGTTGTTAGCACTATAAGGTGTCGAGTGCTAAAAGAAGAATCAACTGTTGTGTAACTTCAAGTGTTCAAGGTAAACAACATAATTCAAAGGAGGCTATTTTTTCATGATCAAACCTTTAGGTGAACGCGTATTAGTAGAAGCGAGCGCAGTGGAGGAAACCACTTCTTTCGGGATTGTGCTTCCAGACTCCTCCAAGGAGAAGCCGCAGGAAGGTACAGTTATCGCAGTAGGCAGCGGAGCTTTGAAAGATGGAGTACGTGTGCCTCTGGAAGTTAAAGAAGGCGACCGCGTTATTTTCTCCAAATACGCAGGAACAGAAATCAAATTCGAAGGTAAAGAATATTTGATTATGAAGGAAAGCGACATTCACGCGATTCTGGGATAAGAAAGCGTCATTTATAAGCAGTAGACCCAATACTTACGATCCAATCTATGTGCTGGAACAAGCATAAATATTTTTAGGAGGTTACTATTCAATGGCTAAAGAAATTAAATTTAGTGAAGACGCTCGCCGGGCAATGCTCCGCGGTGTTGATGCTTTGGCAAACGCAGTAAAAGTTACACTTGGACCAAAAGGCCGCAACGTGGTGCTGGAGAAGAAATTCGGCAGCCCGCTGATCACTAACGATGGTGTTACAATCGCGAAGGAAATTGAGCTGGAAGATGCATTCGAGAACATGGGTGCACAGCTGGTTAAAGAAGTAGCTACCAAAACTAATGATGTTGCCGGTGACGGTACAACAACTGCAACTGTTCTGGCTCAAGCGATGATCCGTGAAGGTCTGAAGAACGTAACTGCAGGCGCGAACCCAATGGTTATCCGCAAAGGGATCGACAAAGCGGTTAAAGCTGCTGTAACAGAATTGCAAAGAATCGCTAAACCAATCGAAGATTCCCAATCCATCGCTCAAGTAGCTGCAATCTCCGCTGCTGACGATGAAGTGGGCCAATTGATTGCTCAAGCTATGGACAAAGTAGGTAAAGACGGCGTTATCACCGTTGAAGAATCCCGTGGATTCCTGACTGAGCTTGAAGTTGTTGAAGGTATGCAATTCGACCGCGGCTACATCTCCCCGTACATGATTACCGATACGGACAAAATGGAAGCTGTGCTTGATAACCCGTACATCCTGATCACTGACAAGAAAATCAGCAGCACACAAGAAATCCTGCCATTGCTTGAGAAAATCGTTCAACAAGCCCGTCCGCTTGTAATCATCGCTGAAGACATCGAAGGCGAAGCACAAGCGATGCTGATCGTGAACAAACTGCGCGGAACGTTCAACGCTGTTGCTGTTAAAGCTCCTGGCTTCGGCGACCGTCGTGAAGCAATGCTGCAAGATATCGCTGCTCTGACTGGTGGTCAAGTGATCACTGAGAAGCTCGGCCTTGATCTGAAGAGCACTTCTATCGACCAACTGGGTAACGCCCGTCAAGTGCGCGTAACCAAAGAGAACACTACAATTGTAGACGGAAGCGGCGACAAAGCGGACATCAATGCACGCGTTAGCCAAATCCGCTCCCAACTGGAAGATACTACTTCCGAGTTCGACAAAGAGAAACTGCAAGAGCGTCTGGCTAAATTGGCTGGCGGCGTAGCCGTTGTCAAAGTAGGCGCTGCAACTGAAACTGAACTGAAAGAGCGCAAGCTTCGCATCGAAGACGCCCTGAATGCAACCCGCGCTGCGGTTGAAGAAGGTATCGTATCCGGTGGGGGTACAGCTCTTGTGAACGTATATGCGGCTGTTGCTGCTGTTGAAGCAGTAGGAGACGAAAGAACAGGTGTTAACATCGTATTGCGCGCTCTGGAAGAGCCGGTTCGCACAATCGCTGCGAATGCTGGTCAAGAAGGTTCCGTAATCGTGGACCGTCTGAAAAAAGAAGCTGTCGGCATCGGCTACAACGCTGCTACCGATGAGTGGGTGAACATGTTCGAAGCGGGTATCGTTGACCCTGCTAAAGTAACACGTTACGCGCTCCAAAATGCAGCTTCCGTAGCTGCTATGTTCCTGACTACTGAAGCAGTAATTGCTGACAAGCCAGAACCAGAAAAGGGCGGAATGCCTGATATGGGCGGCATGGGCGGTATGGGCGGCATGATGTAATAAAGGTGTCGAGGTATCCTGAGGGTAACTAAAGGGTAACATCGGCAGAATACTAAGGCTTCTTATGAGTTCATTTGAACTTATGAGAAGCCTTTTTATTGTTTTTTTCAAGCATATGAATAAACCAGCTACTAAGGCTCATTTGTAAGTAAGAAGTTTGTCTCATTTATTAATAAATGAGAAGTATAGGTGTATGAATAAGAAGATACAAATTGGATAATGAACCTCACATAGAGGAACCTAATATTTGTACCTCTAGGACAAGCTTCTACATAATCTATGATTTGAAAGGGGCTGACTTGGGCGACAGAATCTATAATAGGCCAGATTATGAGTGGGAAAGTCTTAACATGTACCAACACTAGGAGGAACTTATGAAAATCAAAAGAAAATTGAAGATTCTCTCTGTTTTGTTTGGAATAACTGTGATTGTCGGAAGCTTCCCTGTAACCACGTATGGCGAAGAGGCTGTTACCAAGCATGCCGTAATCTCGGACATGCCAGCCAATTGGTCTACCCAAGCGCTTAATCATGCCGTAGATAATGGTTTATTGTCAGGTTCGGATGGCAAGATCATGCCGAATGATAACCTTACACGTGCACAAATGGCGGCAGTGATTACTAGAGCGTTTGATGCTTATAAAAAAGGGGATATCAGCAAATTTCAAGATGTGAAATCTACCAGCTGGTATAGCGATTACTTGGCCATGGCCTATCAGATGGGAATTGTTAAAGGTTCTGGTACGTCTATGAATCCAGAGCAGGCGATCACACGGGAGGAAGTCTTCGTCATCCTGGCCCGAGCAATCAAACTTCAACCTGAAATGAATATTTCGAAAACCTTTACCGATGTAGGAAGCTTATCGACATGGGCCAAAGGGGAAGTGTTCGCATTAATTAATCATGGATACATCAGTGGAGCGAATCAACTGTTGAATCCTAAAGGCTATATCACACGGGCCGAATTTGCTCAGCTTCTAGATAATACTTTTAGCCACTATATTCAAACAGCAGGAATCGTGACAACGCTTCCAGAGGGCAATGTTATGATTACTGCACCAGATGTTACACTGAAAAATGTTAGTGTTCGTGGAGACCTGATCGTTGGAGAAGGTGTAGGCGACGGTACGCTGACTCTTGATAATGTAAGTGTATCTGGACGTGTTGTAGTTCGTGGGGGCGGGGAACATTCTGTCGTTATTAAAGGGTCATCCAATGTGGGTAACGTTATTCTTGCCCGTGTGGATGGCGTAGTCAGAATCGTAGTCGAAGATACAGCTAAAGTGAATGTTGTCTATGTAGAAGACGGATCGGAAGATGTTATTGTAAAAGGCGCAATAGGAGACTTGTTGGTACTTGCACCGGATATTATAGTCAATGCCGTTGAAGTGAATATTAAATCTGTGCAAGTGCGTGCAGACAATACTACGGTTCTTTTAGATAAGGGATCAAAAGTAGGTAAACTGGATGTCATAGAGGGTGTGAAGACTACAGCGATCAAGGGGCAGGGAAGTATTGAACTTGTAACTGTAAAAAGCGGAGCACAGGATGTGAAAGTTGAGAATCCGGGGACTAAAATATCCGTTGAAACAGGTGCTGCAAGAGTAAGCGGTGCAGGCGGTGAGATAGTGGATCCAGGAACAACAGGATCTAACAATACGCAGGGTACTGCTCTCGTTAAAGATGCACCAAGTACATCTATTGGTGAGAGTAACAACGGACCAATTAAAATCGCAACAGCTGCAATAGCCGGAGTAACCGCACCCGTAACTGGTGCAACACCAGTAGCTACAATAGCAGCAACATCAGAATATACAGCAACAATTTCTTGGGTAATAGTATCACAAAGTATCAACATCAATACTGTACCAAATGATGTGCCAGTATCGGATAATACACCGGTGTCGAATAATACACCAGTGTCGGATAATACACCGGTGTCGAATGATACGCCAACACCAAACGATACACCAACACCGCATGATACACCAGCTGTGGACACCTTTGATGTGGATACGGTGTATCAAGCGACGATTACAATCACACCGAAACCAGGATACACACTAACAGGCGTGACACAGAACTTCTTCACAGTAGCCGGTGCTACTACAACTAATAGTGCCAATTCGGGAGTAGTAACAGCGGTATTCCCGGTAACTGAACCAAATATCATTAATTCTGTAGATTGGGTATTCAATAGTGAAGACATTACCTTTAATAATGTTGACGATACAATTTCACTTAGTGAAGCAGTAGCTCCTAACCAAGCAATTTATAGAACTTTAGGGAATACTGAAACAAGGTTTAATAGTAGCGAGGTCTATAAAGAGTATGATATGGGGAATGGTTATAACCTGTACGTGCAATTTAGCGGGGGGGAGACTGGATTTGATGGATCTGTCCTTTTTGGAGGACCTGATGATGGTATAACTGTCACTGTCAAAAATGACCATACGCTCTCATTTTTAATTACTGCTAGACCTCAATATACTCATTTTGCTCAAGATAATTTCATAGTCGTCCTTGAGAATGCGATTAATACAAGTGAAAAGTACAGCATTACTTTAGACGTAAACACTGGAGTTAACAATCAAATAGTTATAGTAGAATCACTTCAAGATCAACTCGCACCCACTGGTCTAGAAGGCGTTGCACCAACGGTAGCATTAACTGATGGTAAGATCGCGGGTACAACAGAAGAGATGGAATATAAACTAAAAACAGATGACGATAGCGCCTATGTGGCATGCGCTAACTCAGAAACCACAGGTTTAGATGCGGGAGTTTATGTAGTAAGATATGCAGCCAAACAAGGGTTTAATGCAGGAGCAACATTAGAGGTAACCATTCCGGCTTATGAACCTGTTGTACCTCAAATACCTGTAGAAGGGTAGAATATATTAATGTTTTATGAGGCTATTCTCGAGTTTACTCGAGGATAGTCTTTTTTAAGTTGGCCAAGGAGAACAAAAAGCGTAAGTTTCAGGTGCTCTACACAAGGTGTATCGATGGGATGTTCTAAGCTAAGGATGAAAGTGAGTGAAAGCCAACAAGTTACCGGCAGGAGTAAATGCTGAGACGATGGCGGATTCGACTAGCGTAGTAAGATGTATAAGCTATTCCTACTGGATGTAATGAGAAGTATAGGCTATATGAATCTGACGTCGAATAAAGGATGATTAGGTTGAATCAGCACTTATTTTGATTAAGATTTGTCCGACTAATTTCATGAATTTTTTTATTCAGACGACACATTGGCATGAACATGTCGGGGGGTCGTCTGAATCATCGAGAAGCGACATGAATTTTGAACAAGGAGCCAAAACCGATGGAAAAGATACGGAATGATATCACTGTTAAGGAACAAAAATTTCAATTCATAAAGGAAGGTAAGAAAGCCAAAAAAGTCCGGAAGTCAACGATTATTGTGCTATTGAAGCAAATAAGTGAACTCCATAAGAACGATGCCTGTGATTCTATGAGATAAAGTAGGTGATGAAATGATTAGAAAAATAGGAACGAAAATTATTTTATCTATCGCTATATGTACAACTCTTACTGCAGTCTTGGTAGGCGGGACAAGCCTTTATAAGAGCAGGGAAGTAGTCAAGCAAGAGTCTAGAGAGAAATTAAGTTATATGGCTAAAAGTAATGGCGGAGAGTTAACGAATATTCTGGAGAATACAGAAAAGGCAGTAGACAGCCTTGGGATTATTGCTTTAAGTCAATTAGATCAGAGTAAACTAAATGATCCTATGTATTTACATAAATATGAATCGGAAATCGATGCCTACGTTAAATATTTTAGTGAACAAACCAAGAGAACCATTGGGAGCTATGTGTATCTTGATATTTCAAAAGTGCATGGATTGTATGGTGTCTGGTATGCCGATAATCAAGGAAGCGCCCAGTATGTGAAGCAAGACCTTGGAGATATCGCAACATTCGATCCACTGGATTCAACTATGGCTTGGTATTATAAGCCTATTCAAGAAGGGCAAGGCGTATGGAGTGAACCTTACATAGACCAAGACTTGAAGATTAACATGATCACCTATTCAAAACCTATTGTGAAGGACGGACAAACGATAGGCGTTGTGGGCATGGATATTAACTTTGATCTCTTTAAGAATGCTGTGAGCAGCATTAAGGTTTATAAGACGGGATTTGCCTATATTTTAGATAATCAATTTCAATTTCTCATCCATCCGTCTTTTACAAGTAAGGATTCTATTAAGACGGTGGAGAATGGCGCACTAAAAGGTCTGGCCACTGAATTGGAACAAAGAACTGCAGGAATTCTGGATTACACTCTGCAAGGACAGAAAAAGGTATTGTCTTATTATAAGCTGGAAAATGGCTGGTATTTGGTGATAAGTCCCACCCAAAAAGAAATTGAAGAAGGCATTAATTCCATCTCTATTTGGATTATTGGAATTATTGCTTGTGCGATACTCCTTACAATTGTTGTAGGTGGTATTATTGCCCGAAATATATCGAAGCCCGTTAATCATCTGGCCAACGCTATGAAAGATGTGGCTTCTGGTAATTTAACCCATGTCTTTTCCCGGACAAGCAATGATGAGATCGGGTTATTAACGGAAACTTTTAATACAATGTCACAGAATTTACGAGAGATGATTCAATATATGCGAAGTTCCGCTGAACAGGTTTCCCGCTTTGCGACTGAACTTCATACAAGTGCAGAAGAAACCAGTCAATCGATTGGGCATATTACAACATCTATCCAGGGAATTGCGGATGGCTCAGAAGAGCAAATGAACCGGATCAACAATGGCAAGGGTATGATGGCAACGTTGGAGGACATAGTGAATGATGCGGTTGTAAATGCACAAGAAGTAGCTCAAACCTCTGTTGAAACATCCAACCTTGCATTGAACGGAAATCTTGAAGTGAAGACGGCTGTGACTCAAATGAACTCTATTCAGTTGAATATCTCTGAGCTTGCGAGAGTTATTAGTGAATTAAAAGATCGTTCACAGCGCATAGGAGACATTGTTGAAATCATTGCCAATATCGCTGGCCGTACAAATCTGCTGGCATTAAATGCTTCCATCGAAGCCGCAAGAGCCGGTGAGCAGGGTAAAGGATTCTCAGTAGTGGCTGAAGAGGTGAAGAAGTTAGCAGAACAATCTACACAGTCTGCAAGAGAGATCCGCGAGTACATTTCGATGATCCAGCATGATATTTTGCAAGCGGCAGCCTCCATGGAGACAAGTACGCAAGAAGTGGAAAGTGGGATAGAGGTAGTTAATAAGGTAGGAATGACTTTTGGAAATATTCAGAATGCTATAGATAAGGTAACCTTACAGCTTGGTGAGGTATCTACGGCTACGAAGGAGATTTCTGCCAGTATTAATCTGACAACGGCGATTCATCAGCTTGAAGAAGTCTCCCAAACGACTTCCCTATTAATGGAGAAAGTCACTGCATCTTCGGAGGTACTATCAGAAATGGCTAATGGACTTATGCAAGAGACAAGTAAATTCAAATTGTGAGGAAAATGGGAGTTTATGCGAGAAAAATTTTACGCAAAGTGACATGAAATTCATATTCAGATGGACTCGGATAGATTATATTAAGAATATGCTCGAATGGCGTTTTGTTAATATAGGGAGTGATATTTTGAGCACTACATACAAAGTCTTGGAGACCGATGCCGAGTTTTTGACTGCTGCACTCTTACAAACCAAAGTATCTGTATGGTACCGTCAGGTGCCGGATCCTGTGGGGGAATTAATGGACCACGGCGGAGTTGTAGAAGGGTACTCAGCAACGACAATTAGAATCTCAGATAGTTGGTTTTATCGTGAACGTTTTGAATTTAGAGCCCACACAAATTAATAGATTAACTATGGGAAGGACGAAGGTTATGACCTATTCTCAGTATTTGGGGAGATACGGTAACTCGTCGGAAATCTTCAATCTTGAGCATCAGATCGAAGCTGCTAAGGAAGAGCTGGAGAGAGCTGTACGGAAAGGTGACCCGTCCTTAGTTGAGGCAGTACGACTGCGGATTACGCAGCTGGAAGATGAACTCGACAAGCTTGGAGACTGAACTCTACTCCAGCTTGTGCAACTCCACTAAAGGCGACCGGGCCTGTGATCGTAATATCCGGTCCTTCACCAGTAGAATCAACAGCGTACATTGAATAACGGAGTTCACCTGAAAGTGGTACTACCGGTTGGAAGTCTGCCGCATGAAAAGAAAGCAGGTTATTACCTGTGAACAAATCAATGGTCGCTGTATATATCAGCACACCACTGCCGCTTACTCCTGTTCCGCCTCTTTCGACGTGATAGTAACTTCATTCGCAGCAACCCCTGCTACACCGATTGTTCGCCATAGTTCAATGCGCACATCTGCTGCATTCGGAGTTGCTAATACGGCAGCAATCTGCAGATCGATATCCCCTAACAGCAGCGTTGGAGTTGTAGGCAGAACAGTAACCCCAGTATTGGTATTGCTAAACTCCGAAGTCCGAGAATCCAAGAATTGAATAGCCATTTGTGATCACTTCCTATTTCAGAATAGTAGAAGGTATGAAAAAGGATATTTTCATTCACAGGTTTCTAAGTATAGACGACAAACACCCCTTACCCGCCGGATGTCACCGGAATCGGATAAGGGGTGTTTGTATATAGACGGCTTGCGGCCAGCTATTAACGCAGCACTTTGAGCGCGCCGCTCCAGGCAATAACTTGGTCGAGCATGCCATTAACGTTGGTTAAATGCAGGTCTGCCGGTTTGAATACAGAACCGTTCTCGAAATCAGTGAACAGAGACAGGGCCGGATGTACACGGACGTCGGCGACGGACAATTCACCCAGGATTCCGCGCAGATGCTCAGCAGCACGGGCTCCGCCTACGGAACCGTAACTTACGATACCCGCTGCTTTGTTATTCCAGGCTTCACGGGCATAATCCAGAGCATTTTTCAGGGATGCCGAGATGCTGTGATTGTATTCCTGAACGATAAAGACGAAGCCATCCAAGCTGGCCAGCTTGACATTCCAGGCAGTTGCCTGTTCCGTAGCATCGGCTTCGCCCATTAATGGAAGCTTGAAGTCTGCGATATCCACAATCTCATAATTAGCGTCACCGCGCTTGTCGGCTACACTTTTAACCCATTCACCTACTTGCGGGCTTAGACGTCCTTGGCGGGTACTTCCCAGGATAATTCCGATGTTTAGGTTAGACATTGTTTTTTCCTCCTTGGTTGTAGTTATTCCAAATTTTTAAGTGTCTTTTGTTTAAGTATTTTAAAGATGAGATAATAATACCGCACTAAGTTTATAATGTCAAGTAACTTAATAATAGTTAGCTTGTGTGAATTTTCGTATAACAGCTCTGGAATGCACATCATTATGGTTATGGGATATGCCGGAGGGATTGATACTGGCTGTTTTTCTGCTGCATCCCCGTACAAGACGATGGAAGGCGATGATGTTTGTTACGTTAAGAACTCATTCCCGAGAGTCATGGTCACGGCTACGAAAGACCTTCCACGTATTCCTTTATTATGGGACTTTTGTTTATGGTCTATATTACTTATGAGTTCGGATAGTGTCTGGACGTCAAAAAGACGGCAGGAAATTTCACGGGAGCTGTACACCCCGGAATTCACCTGCCGTCTATCTGTATATAGTATTAACCTTTTAAAATATCCTCGATCTGCTGAAGTTCCTCGGCGCTGAGCTGAGGTGCATTCAGGGAACCTACTGCATCTTCAATTTGGCTGACTTTGCTGGCGCCGATCAGAGCAGAAGTAACTCTGCCGCCGCGGAGAACCCACGATAAGGCGAGCTGCGACATTTTTTGTCCGCGGTTAGCGGCAATTGCATCTAGCTTCCGCACCTTGTCGATGACTGCTTCCGTGATTTCCTTCTCGGACAGGAATACGCTCGGACCTGCCGCACGGGAATCGGCTGCAATGCCGTTCAGATAACGGTCAGTCAGGATACCTTTTTGCAGCGGGGAGAAAGCGATCGAGCCAATGCCTTCCTCATCTAGCACATCCTGCAAGCCGTTCTCGATCCAGCGGTTCATCATGGAGTAGCTTGGCTGATGAATCAGGCAAGGCGTACCAAGCTTGCGGAGGATTTGCGCAGCTTCGCGGGTTTCTTCCGCACCATAGTTCGAAATGCCGACATATAGCGCTTTACCTTGACGGACCAGATGATCCAGTGCGGTCATGGTTTCTTCCAGGGGTGTGTTTGGATCCGGACGGTGGTGATAAAAGATATCTACATAATCAAGTCCCATGCGAGTCAAACTTTGATCAAGGCTGGAGACCAGATATTTGCGGGAGCCCCATTCACCATAAGGGCCTGGCCACATATAATAACCGGCTTTGCTGGAAATGATCATCTCGTCGCGGTAGGCAGTGAAGTCTTTCTTCAGAATCTGTCCGAAGTTCTCTTCTGCAGAACCTGCTGGAGGACCATAGTTATTGGCAAGGTCGAAATGGGTGATGCCTAGGTCGAAGGCTCTTCTTACCATTTCCCGGCCGTTCTCGAACTTATCATTGCCGCCAAAGTTGTGCCACAGACCTAGCGAAATCGCCGGCAGGCGCAGACCGCTGCGGCCTGAACGGTTATATGTCATACTGTCATATCTGTTTGTGCTTGCGTTATACATTTTATTGTCCCTCCTATGGGTTGGTTAACAGAATCGAAAGCGGTTCCCATCGTTTGCGGAAGCCACTTTCTTATTGTAGCCAATGTTAGTGGGCAATCGTATGTCAGCATGGCAGGGATTTATAGCACAATGTCAGAACCCAGATGCCGGATACGGTATTCCTTAGGTGAGCACCCCTTCACTCTCTTGAACATGCGGGAGAACAGCAGGGCATCCTGGTAGCCTACAGAGTGGGCAATTTCACCGATAGTACAAGGGGTTTCAGCCAGCAGTTCACTGGCTTTAGCCATACGGAAATTAAGCAAATACTGCTGCGGCGGCAGCCCGATCGAACGCTTGAATAGGGAAGACAGATATTTACGGTCCAGTTTAAGCGTAGAGGACATCATCTCCACCGAGATATTCTCGCAATAATGGGAATGAAGAAAGTCCAGACACTGTTCGACGTACACACTCTTCTGCTTGGGCAGGGGCAGTACATCAGGAGATGCCGGCACCCGTTGCAGAAGAACGGAGAAGAACTGATACAACAGAGCTTTTAGCGGGAGATCAAGGCTCTCTAACGTCTCAGCAGCTTCGGTAAGTCGTTCGTACAGTTCCGGCATCAGTTGATCATCCATCGCAAATACCGGATGCGCCGGTGACAAGGAGGTTCGGCCCAGCAGATACTCAACCTGCTCACCGGTAAAAGCGATCCAGGAATACGTCCATGGATGATTGGTATCCGCTGCATAGCTTGTCACGATATGAGGATAAGTGATGAAGGCTTGTCCGGCTTTCAACGTGTAAGTATGTTCACCAACGGAGACCCATCCGGTTCCTCCATGAATGAAATGGATTTTGTAATGATCACGCACACCAGGGCCAACGGTATGACCGGGATGGCATTGTTCATGCCCCCAGTAATGCAGGTGAAGGTCGGGATTGCCCCGGAAGGGGCGCTCCGAATTGTATTGAAAAATGGCTGTCATGGAGTTCAGCTTCTTTCCGGCATAGATGGTTTCTTAAGCCATCATAAGGTCAAAACTGAATAATTTCAAACCGCTGGGTCCATTTGGCAGTCAAGCTTCCATCCTCAGCATGACCAGCTCATCAACAGGGTTGCCTCCGATCAAGTGCTCGGATACAATTCGCGGGACCTCGTCTTGAGTGACGTTGTAATACCAGATTCCTTCGGGGTATACCAGAACAAAGGGACCGTTCCCGCACAAGCCGAGGCAGCTTGTTTTGTTAATCTTCACCGTCTTGTGAATGCCGTGTTCGACGAGCTGTTCCTTGAAAGTCTGCATGACATCATCGACCTCCTGATTATTGCAGTGCTCGCTGCAGCAGAAGAACAGATGATTTTTAAGTACTTTGAGCCGCATGTTCATGGTTATCCTCCTTAGAGCTAAATGTTAGCTTATCTACAAGAGATTATAGCTTCTGAAGAGGAAGAAAAAATGGATAACAGCTATTGTTCCAAAAGGCTTAACAAATGGGCCGTTTTGCTAAAATCATGTGATATTACATGACGTTGAATTGGATGAATTTGAAGAAAATGTGTCCTGTTTATGAAGATGACTGGTACCAGATGCAAAAGAAGAAGCCAGAGTGCTTTCAACAAATATGCACGATATCAGATTTTTTTGGATAATTGTGCTTTAAGCCGCGGTTTGAATAGTAATTGCCGCAAGGCTGTCCCATTCACCAGAATCGTGCCTACGATGATTGTGAGTACACCCAGCAGTGTAATCCATGAGACGGACTCATTGTAAAAAAGTACACCTACGCCCACCGCGAGAGGTGGGGACACATAGAGCCAGGTTGCCGGGAAAACCGGATTGGTCCGTGCGACCAGCCAATAGAACAAGCTGTGGCCGACCATCGAGCCGATCACAATCAGGTAGAGCATGGAGCCGGCGGCACTGAAGGACATCAGAGATCCGGGATGCACTTGTTCGGTAAACAGTGATAGAACAAACATTAATGCCCCGCCATACATCATTTGTGCCGCATTCAAAGCGATAGGTGATACTTCTTTGAAAGCGGTGATTACCTTTTTGGAATAGAGGGTGCCTGAAGCATAACCGCATTCTCCAATCAGAATAACGGCACAGCCGATGATCCAGAGTGAAGAAACATCGAGGCTAAGACTAGGCAGAACCAGCAGGAGCACTCCAGCGAAGCCGATCAGGCAGCCGTACAGGGAGTGGGCGGGTGCTTTTACCCGGGTGACTGCTGTCTGCATCAGGAGAATCATAATCGGACCCGTAGCCGACAGCACAGCAGCAAGTCCCGAAGAGACGTATTGCTCGGCCCAGTACAGCGCAGAGAAGGTGCCGAAGGTAAGCAGCGTCCCGGTGATCAGCATTTCTTTACGCAGCAACAGGGAGAAGCTGGCTTTCTGCTTCCATACCATCCACAAGAATAGAATAGCACCCGCAAGGAAGAAACGGACTCCGGCCGAGAAGAAGGGGGGCAGCCCTGCATCCACACCGATTTTGATCGCCAGGAACGTCGTGGCGAAGATCAGACAAACCAAACTGTAAGCGATAAGTATCATTGTCCATTCCCCTTTGGCTGCGAAGTATTCCGTTAATCATATAGTGAGGTAGACAGAACAGATCACAAGACACAGAACAGTTGGAGAGCACTTTGAGGTACAATAGGTTTATTATTGAGCTGCTAGGGGAGGGATCACGATGAAAAAGGCGGTGGAGGTCCAGCAGAGCCATCCTTTATTCCGGCAGGTATGCCAGTTTATAACGAATCGTATGGAACGGGGGGAATGGAGTGCACATGACAAACTGCCGTCCATCCGGCTGCTGGCTGAAGAAATCCAGGTTCATCGGCTGACGGTGTTCAAGGCGTACAAGCAGTTAAAGGAGGAAGGCAAGGTTTATGTAAAAGATAAATCGGGCTATTATGTCTCCCCGGGCAGCGAGTTCCCGCCAGGACATGAGGAGAATGAGGTAGTCTCCTCATATCACCTGACGAACCCGCTTTCGGATATTCAGCGCATACCGGCTGCATATCAGTTCTCGCAGGCATTGATTGATCCGAACCTGCTGCCGAATCTTTTTCTATCCGAATATGTCAAAAAAGTATTCGATCTCTATCCGAAGGTTATGGGAACCTATTCCTCTGTTCAGGGTGATCTGGAGTTAAGGGAGACGCTAAGCCGGCATTTCAGGGAACATCATCGCCTTCAGTTGACTCCCGAGGAGATCCTGATTACTTCGGGAGCTCAACAGGCGATTAACCTGATTGCCTCGATCGTCCTTGGCCCCATGGACACCGTCCTGGTTGAAAGACCCACCTACAGTGTGGCGATGGATATCTTTCGCCGCGAAGGCGCAAGGCTGGTTCCCGTTCCAATCACACCGGAGGGTTATGATCTAGAGGAACTGGAATACTTGATGGCGAAACACCGTCCGCGAATGTTCTATATGAACCCGACGCATCATAATCCCACCGGGTATACCGTTCCGTCATGGCAGCGCAAGGCGGTGGTAGAGCTAGCAGAGCGATATCGCTGCCTGCTGGTGGAGGATGATCCTTTTCGCGATATTTACTTTGGGGAAGAGCCGCCGCTGCCCTTTTTCGCTTACGATACCGAAGGTTGGGTTATTTATATCAGCAGCTTCAGCAAATATGTTGCGCCGGGACTGCGGATCTGTTCCGTGGCCTGCCGGTTCCCGTTCATGGAGCGACTGATTACTTCCAAGTCACTTGCAGATAACGGCACACCGCTCCTGAACCAGAAGATATTTCTGCATTATTATACTTCGCCTCGTCTGAGGCAGCATCTGGGTAAGCTGCGAATCGCGCTTCAGGTGCATAAGGAGATTGTGGAGGAGGAGCTGTTGGCAGTTGGCTGGGAATGGACAACGCCGCAGGGAGGGCTGAATCTGTGGGTGAAGGTACCGGAGGAGCTTCCCGTAGGTGAATTGTTCCGGTTATGCTCCAATGAATCGATTGCGTTTGTTCCCGGGGAGATCTTTGATCCGCTCGGTGAGCTGAAGTCATGGATTAGGCTCAGCTATTCTTTTGCCAGTGAGAAGAAGCTGCGTGAAGGTATGCAGAAGCTGATAGCACTGGCGCGTACATTGTGAGAGTGGACGAGGTTAAAAGATAGTATAGGTCTGCTATGAAGCTCCGGTAAGCATAAAGGGCAGTTCCCTCACACAGAATTCTGCGAAGGAACTGCCCTTCTTCGACTTGTCATACTCCGCCGTGTTCCCCGAACACAGTTAGATTACACCCATCCGAACAGCCGTACGAGCTGGGCTACAGCAAAAGTAACAAAGATAGCAATACCGAGGGGAATAACCGCTGAGAGCACAGCCCACTTCAGGCTCTTGGTCTCTTTGTAGATGTTCACGAGTGTTGTGCCGCACGGGTAGTGAAGCAGAGAGAACAACATCATATTCAGCGCAGTGAGCCAAGTCCAGCCATGAGAGAGGAAGATATCCTTGATGCTGCCCAAGTTGTCGATATCAACCATGGCTCCGGAGGACATATACCCCATGAGCAGAATCGGCAGGACGATCTCATTGGCCGGAAGTCCGAGGATAAAGGCCATGATGATAAATCCGTCCATACCAAGCAGATGAGCGAATGGATCGAAGAACGCCGCCATATGGTTCAGGACGCTGTCCCCTCCGATAAACATATTGCCCAGCACCCATGTAATGATTCCGGCGGGAGCGGCAACAACGATCGCCCGGGTAAGGACATTCAGGGATTTCTCCTTCGAGGATCTCAGGATGGTCTTGCCGATTTGCGGGCGGCGGTACGGCGGGAGTTCCAGCGTATAATGCGTGGGCACACCGCGCAGGGCGGTCTTGGACATTACCCATGAGACTGTCAGGGTTACCATAATGCCGAACAGAACCAGGCCCATCAACATTCCGGCAGTGGCCAGGGTCCGAATGGTTCCAGTAGCAGCAGCGCCTGCCATAAACAGAGAGGACAAAAGGATCAATGTCGGCCATCGTCCGTTGCAGGGCACAAAGTTATTGGTCAGGATTGCCAGCATCCGTTCACGGGGCGATTCGATAATCCGGGTAGAGAGAATGGCGGCCGCATTGCAGCCGAAGCCCATCGACATGGTCAAAGCCTGCTTGCCGTGACCGCCGGACTTCTTGAATAAGCGGTCCATATTGAAGGCGACGCGAGGCAGATAGCCGAAATTCTCCAGCAAGGCGAATACAGGGAAGAAGATCATCATCGGCGGCAGCATCACGCTGATTACCCAGGAAGTTCCGCGGTATAAGCCGAGCACAAGCACTCCGTGCAGCCAGACAGGAGCATGAACGGCTTCAAAGCCGGCGGTAAGATATCCTTCAATGAAGCCGAAGAAGGAGGCAAGCCAGCCGGAAGGATAGTTAGCTCCGGCGATGGTAATCCAGAATACTACGCCGAGAATGGCGAACATGATGGGGAATCCCCATATTTTTGAGGTTACGATATTATCGAGCTTATAGGTGCTTCCCAGCTTCTTCTTATCCTTGTAAGCAACGGCATCCGTACAAATTCCGGCCGACACCCCATAGATTCCGCTGACAATCTCATCCCGGATAGTGCCTCCGTCGGCCAGTTTCTTCGCTGCCAACCGCAAGGAGTCCAGGGCATCTGTACCTTTAGTGGTAAGCGGTGACTCCATGACCGACAACCTCCTTTGCAGCGGATTCGGTCTTCCCGTTCAGATGGTTTTTGAGCGAGGTAAGCAGACTGTCGTCACCGTCCAGGAGACGCAGGGCAACCCAGCGGGCCGGGTATCTGGAACCCAGTGCCTGCTCGACCAGTGGTGTCAACTGGCGGATACCTTCCTCAATCTCGTCATTGTAAGTAATCTGCAGCGGCGCGGAGGTAACGGCTCTGGTAGCCACGAGCTCAATCTGGTCCAGCAAGGTTTCAATCCCAATCTTATTCCGGGCAGAAATTGCTGTAACCGGGACTCCCAGGCGGTCCGAAATCACCTTCAGGTTAATATCGATCCCCAGTCGACGGGCTTCATCGATCAGATTCACGCAGACAACGGCGCGTCCGGTAATCTCCAGCACCTGTAATGCCAAGTTCAGGTTGCGTTCCAGCGAGGTAGCGTCAAGAACCACCAGTGTCACATCAGGCTCTTCAAAAATAATAAAATCGCGTGCAGCTTCCTCGTCGGCGGAGTTGGAATACAGTGAGTAGGTGCCGGGAAGATCAACAGCCCGGTAGATATTTCCGTTATGGGTGAACTCACCCTCGGCGGTAATTACTGTCTTGCCCGCCCAGTTGCCAGTATGCTGCCGCATGCCGGTCAGCAGGTTGAACAGTGTGCTTTTGCCTGTATTGGGATTCCCCGCAAAGGCTACAGTGTAATGGCTCATGCTTCCGCACCTCCAATTCTCTCTCCATAGATAAGTGAGCTTTCTTCCCTTCGAAGGGCGATGGTGGTGTTGCTTATCCGAAAAGCGGTAGGATCTCCAAGTGGACTGCGCCGCAGCACTTCCACTGCATTGCCGACTACAAAACCGAGATCCAGCAGCCGTCTTCGCAGCACGCCCTGGACTTCAATGCCACTGATCCGTAAGATGGCTCCAATCTCCGCTTCAGACAATGGAATAACCGTTCCGGCCATAAGCTTCCCCTCCTTCATCTATAAGGTAGTATGTTCATATCTTGTGTAACGACTATATTGTTGTAGTATGCCACAAGATTAGTATACGTAAATAACTTTGTCCCTGCAACAAAAATGTTTCCCTAGGGAAAGAAATAAAAAATCCCCCTACGAGAGTGAAATACGTTCCACTTCCCACAGAGGGACAGTAATGTACGCTATGGATTTAGAAGGTGCTGAATCACCTTATCATGAAGGGGAGGCGGACTTACTCTTTCGGCCGTGAATAAGGATAGCGCCGCAGAGAATCAGCGGAATCCCTACCTGGAATACTAGATCCATCTTGAGGCTGGGGCCAAGTCCAACCGCTATGTGCTCGGTATAGTCCTTCTCCACAAACGAGGTGGCGTAAATGAGGAGACCAACGGGGAACACCATTAACTTGGTCGGCAGGCGGGTAAGGGCCGAGGTCCCTCTTACTGCACAATAGTAAAACAGCATCATTTTGATCAATAGTCCGAGAAAGAGCAGTACGGTTACGAGAATATCCAGCCGCTCAATAAACTTTAAATTAGATAACGTCCGAACCGTCTGCAAAAATGGCAGTTGGCTGGTTGCGGCGAATGCCGGGCCAAGCACAGCCAGATTGACCGCATTCATGAAGACCAGAAATATGCTGATCAGGATGTACCCGACAAGTGTATTTTTAACCGGTGTCCCGGGCTTGCTCCATAAGGACCACAGCATCAGAAATGCGAGCATCTGCCCAAAAGGAAAGGAGACGGTGTCGGGAATCCCTGCCTGAATAACAGATCGTATTCCATTCTCAAACATAGGCAGCAGCCGGCTGAAATCAAGCGAACCCATTAGCGCCAGCAGCAGAATCAGAAGGATGTAAAACGAAAGAACCAGCGGCAGTATTACTTCCGGAAGACGGAAGACAACCTCTGCTCCTTTCCAGATGGCATAGCCCATGATGAGAACAGCGATGAGCATCGTAATATACATCGGAGTAAGCGGCAATAGGGTCATTTTGGTCAGTTCTCCCAGGTCCCGGACATTTCTCATGGATTCATAGGCAAAATAAAGACAGTACACGCTGCCGACGACAGTCCCTGTAATTCGCCCGAAATGGAGTTTAAGCATTCCGATCAGATCCATCTTTGGACAGCGGTGCTGGATCCATAGAAATAGCAGAAGAAGTATGCCGCCAGCAACCGCTCCTGCGCTCATGGCAAGCCATGAATCCTGTTTGGCTTTACCTCCAAGCAGAAATAGGGGCGTGCTTCCGATTTCAAACATCATGATCATGAAAGAAATTTGCAGGGAAGACACAGATTCCTTATGCTGAGCCAACGGCTTTAACCTCCTAACCAATGGATAATGAATTCTCCGGCAGGCTGAAAGAAGACTATATAAAGCGATGAAACGCTGATATGGGGGGTGTTCGTAATCCCGCAGAAGTTAAGGTAGGCGCACCAGCCTAGAATGCATCCGTACCACAGCCTGTGCAAATTTCGGTGCGGGCCCTTCATCCGGCGGCACCCCCAGAACAATGCGGCCACATATAACGCAAGGAGTAGATATATTTTCATTGGCCGTGTCCCTTTAGTGTTGCGTAGATTTGAATGATTTGTTGCTAAGCCCCATTCGTTCAATGGTCATGTGAACATGTGGACGAATTTCAATCTCCTGAAAGACCGTATTCCAAGTTTTGTCCTTATCTATCTTCTTCCAACGCTCCTTATCGCTTCGGTGAATTTTGACGGCAAAGCCGGTAACGTCTGCATTGATCTCTTTCACTTTTTTCCAGGAATTTTCAACAAGCTCCTGTATATTTTTTTCAATCGATTTCTCCATGTTATTGATGGATTCCCTGTTGGTCAGATTCATTTCACTTCCCACCTCTGTAAGAATCCCGCTGCCTTTAATTCGGACATCCATGACATAATGATCGTCTTCCCAGACCGGTTTAACCGAGGTTGTTGAGTGCTTGAGCGAGAATGTGGCGTCAAGAGTATCGCTTTTAGCCGGCTGGGAGATGAAAGCAATATTGGCCATCTGAATCTTATTTGTTAAAAAAGTCAAACCGAATGCTTCTTTTTGGGTAAGCCAACCAATCATATGCTGTCCCTTTAACACAGCCAGCTCACCCAGAGCAAGCCGGGAAGGAAGATCAGTTACGCCGGTTTCGGTCGTCTTATCCATAATTTCTTTTCCGGTCAGCTTGATCTCTGGAATCACAGCGCATCCGGATTCGGAAGACAAATCTCTGGCCAGCTCAAAGAGCCGGATTCCCGGATAATAAGAGACCAGCTTTGACTCCTGCTCAATCATCAGCTGGATCCCGGCACCCTGATTTTTGGTCAATTGCATCAGCTGCTGGAGAATCCCGCCGGGGTCCCTCTTGGAGATAAATACATATACAGTCTCACGGGCATCTGTCTTGCGGAGGAATACATCGATTAATTCATCGATGCCTTTGCGTGCCAGCCGTTCACTGAATATGGTGATGCGCGAATGAGCGGGATAGAGCTGGCGTGTGCTTGTCAGGCTGGTGTGCTCCATAGCCTCAACTACCGTGCGGCCCGTGACCGTGAAAGTCAGAAAGGGAGGAGAACTCGTGCTTCCACCTCCGCTGCCTCCCATCCCGCTCGCACCTGAGGAAGGATTAATAATCTGATAGGTAGCTACCCATTCGTTGTTGTTCCAATCATAGGCTGAACCTGAAGCAATCCCCAGCTCACTAAGTTCTCTGCCGTCCCAGCAGCCGCTGATGAATATGGGGAAGAGAGTCATACAAACCATTGTACATAGCAGTTTTCTCCTACGGTTGCTGTCCGCTGCCTTCATGTGCCCCACCCTTTCTTCTTGGACTTCAGCTGTTGTTGTACCCGGTCCCATATGAGAAGCACCAGCGGGATAAGAGCATTGAACAGAAAAAACACTAAGAAACGATGTTTGTTATACGTGGCTAATTTATCGCCATCCTGCCAGGTGAAGATGCATTCGAGTGCTACCACGAGGCCCAGTGCGCCAATAAATGGACGGTTGAGTTTCACGCGGAAGGTCTGTTTAAAGCACTCTACGGTTGCGAAGAGAAAAATGGACATTTTTAGGTAAACGGACAAAACCCAATACGAAATAAATAAAATATCTAGCCGTTCAATCACATTGCCAAGCCGAATAAGGCCTATGACTGAAAAGCCGGGATAGGTATTGGCAGTTATGAATTTGGGTCCGTATACCAACAAGGCGGCCACCATAATCAGCAGCATGGCCAATCCAACCACGAGCAGACCCGTATATCCGATGATCCGGGCTTTATCCGGATTCTGGAGATAGGGAGCCAGAAACAGAAGGATTCCGACTTCCGACACCCAGGTAATCGGCGTCAGACTGGCAATGGTTAAGGATGAAATGGAGTGGTCGAAGAGAGGAAGCAGACGATGGAAATCCATATATTTCGAGAGACCTAAAATATAGACTGGTATAAAAATGATATAAAGAAGGAGCACAAGACTGTTAATCCGCGCTATGGCTTCCAGCCCCTGTCTTACCATATAGATGGATATAACCGTAATAAAGAGGGTCAGAATGGTAACCGGAGTATTGACCAGTACATTGTCATTAATAAAGTTAATAAATTCCCGCAATATCGTTGCGGTGGTATCCAGATAGAACTGCAGCATCAGAAGGCCAAGCAGGGTGGCTAGGAGAGGGGAGCATTTGTCCCTGACCCAGTCAATGAAATAAGCTCCCTGGTTAGTACGGATGATGGTTCCTATCAGTGCGGCTACCCCAAGCCCTATCAGGGTGCAGAAGATAATCGCTATCGGAGAATCCTGTCTTGCAGCTTCACCAATTGTAGTTGGCAGAACAATGCTTGCAGTAGGCAAAATGGTATTGACGACCAGCATGGAAGCTTGAGTAGATCCTACTTTTCCGTTCAAGACTGTTCACCGCCCTGTTCTGGTTTGGTTTCAGCAGGCTTGGGTTTCTGGTGGGGGGCCTGTCTTCTTGTTTCCTTGCCCAAGTTGGTTTTGGGACGGGTCGTCAAATTCCACAGAGGTACCCGAATTAAGATATCCTTCAGGTAGCGGGGAGTCATTGGCGCAAGAGGGGACAGATAAGGAACCCCAAATGACCGCAAACCTGCCATATGGATGAGCAATACTATCAGGAAGGACATAATCCCGAACAGCCCAAGTGTAGAGGCGATCAACATCATCACAAAGCGGATCAAACGAATCGAATTGGCAATCGCTAGAGACGGGATTACAAAATTGGAAATGGCTGTGAAAGACACAACGATAACCATAGCCGCGGACACCAGCCCGGCCTGAACGGCAGCCTGCCCCAGTACGAGTGCGCCGACGATGGAAATGGCCGGACCGATGGTCCGGGGCATGCGGACGCCTGCCTCGCGGAGGACATCAAAGGTGACTTCCATCAGCAGAGCTTCAGCCAGAGCGGGCAGAGGCACGCCTTCACGCTGGGCAGCCAGACTGATCAGCATCGTAGTGGGCAGCATTTCCTGATGAAAGGTGGTCACGGCGATATAGAGTGCGGGCAGCAGCATCGAAACAAAAAATGCGGTATACCGGATCAGCCGTAAAAAAGACGAGATATCAAAACGCTGATAGTAGTCCTCGCTCGACTGAAAAAAGTTAAAAAAGGTAGATGGAGCAAGCAGAGCAAACGGTGTTCCGTCAATAATGATGCCAACCTGACCTTCCAGAATCCCTCCCGCCAGGGCATCAGGACGTTCCGTGTTCTGAATAGTAGGAAAAGGAGTCATTCCTCCATCTTGAATAAATTCCTCGATATAATTGCTCTCCAGAATCGCATCCGTATGGATTGAATCCAGACGGCGGCGGATTTCGGACAGCACCTGTTCGCTGGCAAGTCCTTCGATATAGATAAGAGCCAGGCCGGTTTGCGTCCGTTCTCCTATTTTATATTGCTCGATCCGCAAATCGGGAGTCTTAAGTTTTCTGCGGAGGAGGGCGGTGCCGGTTCGCAGATTCTCTGTGAAGCCCTCCTTGGGACCACGGATAACACCTTGAGAGGTAGGTTCGTTAATACTTCTTTTTTCCCACCCGATAGTATCCGCTGTAAGTGCTTTGTTGACGCCGTCAAGCAGAATGAGCGTGTGTCCATTAAACAAGAGGCTCAGCAGCGGTTCGATCGTTACGCATTCTTTCACGCCGCCTACCGGCAGAATCAGGTCTTTAACCAGGGTAAAGGGCTCCATCCCCGGGTTGGTAGCGCCTTTCAGCGTGTGTTCCATCAGAGGCTGCATAACATCCCGGTTGACTGTCTCGGAGTTAACCAGGCCATCAACATAAACCAAAGCCATTGAGAGTGAATTCAGGGATTCGTTCGTGAACTCTCTGAAGATAACATCCGCACTATTGCCGACGCGCTTACGGAGCTCCTGCAGATTGGCCTGCAGAGAATATTCCAGAGGCCGGGAGACAGGGACCGAATTGACAGGGGGCTCCAGTCCGTTTTTATTCTTTTTACCGGTCGGTTGTTTCGTGCTCACTTAGGTTCCTCCTCACAGCTGATTCGCTCGCTTACGTAGTATCCCCCGGTTCCTAATCCTTATTCTTCCTCCGTAACCTGCAAAAAGGCACCCTCGGTCTGAATAGACCGGGGTGCCTTGGTTGTATAGCGTTATTGATATTTAATGATGATGGCATTACTGATCAACCGTCCGGGTCTTGTAAGGTATTTGCCATTATAGTACAAGCCGCTTGAAGCGCCGCCGTCCAAGTTCATGGCCTGGTAAGCCCCGGCCTGCTTCATAATCTCGGCAAGCTGTGGAATGGTGGCTCCGCCCGTGGTCAACAGAATGAGCTTGTGGTCACGCGTAAGTCCAAGGGCACTGCGGGCTCCGCCGCCAGTCAGAATCTTGGGGTCCCTGAAACCTTCGCCCTTCACATCAAGCGATACCTTGCCGTTGGTCAGCAGACGCGGACCCGCCTGCAGCCCGCCTTCGATCCGGTTTGCCGTGAACTTCGCTTTGAAGTCCAGCCCGGGAATAAGCGATGCCAGCTGGTTTTTGTCGTACGTAAAGATTGTTCGACGGTCGCCTGAGCTGTTCTTCAGCATGTTACCGCCGCTAACGATATATCCGTAAGGAGCCTTGAAGGCCCCTGTAGTATAAGCATCGAAGAACGTTCCGTTAATGGCGACAACAGCATTATTGCGTTTGGCTAGGCTGCTAAGCTCCTCAACCTTGCCTACGGTATTGCCTGCCAGCACTACATCAAGCTTGACCTTGGGATGCAGCAGTGAGACCGTGACCATCTGGACCGTGTATGCTCGGCTGCCAACTTTAAAGGTTCTCTGTCCACTGGTTACCGGAGAGGACTCTTGCCCCAGCAGTGTGCCTGTTTGGACTGGCAGGATCTCGGAAGTTTCACCGTTTGTAATGGAGACTACTGATGAATCGGGGTCCCATGCAAGCTTAAGCCCTAGTGAATTGCTGACAAAAGAGAGCGGAACATATGTAATCCCTTGATCACTGAACGCAGGATCTGTCAGAGTTACGGATTTGTCGTTAAAATAGGCGGTCGCCTGATTCAGAAATAACGTGAGATGAACGTCATCTTTACTAATATCCATCCGTTTGTCGGTTGCAATCCACACTGCTGTAATTCCGGCATAACCGTTCAGAAAGCGGAAGGGGATATAGGAGTGGTTGTTCTTGTCGATGAAAACGGAATTTTTGACAGATGATGTGGCTGTAGCTGCGGTTGCGGTTGAACCACCGGTAAGGCTTGTACTCATAATTATAAGCAGGATTGCTATAACGCTAACCAGATGTGCTGCAGGTTTCTTCATGTAACTATAATCTCCTTTGACATGATGCGCGGACAGCGTGCCCGGACTTCATTGGGTATCCTAACATTATATGACAAAACAGCCGTGCATGGATATAATGCAAATACATGTATTACGTTAGGACTCTTACCCAACCAGGGACAAAGGTGGTCGTTAAACTTGACTAGAATAGGTTTGATTCGGCATGGCAGCACATACTGGAATAAGGAAGGCCGGGCGCAGGGGTATACGGATAACGAGCTGGACGAAGAAGGTAAGCAGCAGGCAGAGGCTATCGCGGAGCGGCTCAGTAAGGAGCAGTGGGATGTTATTTATTCAAGCGATCTTCTCCGTGCGAGACAGACGGCAGAGATTATTGCGCAAAGACTGGGCCTTCCCATCACCGGTCTCGTGCCGGGAGTTCGTGAGATGAACGGCGGTCTGATCGAAGGAACTACTGAACAGGATCGAATAGAGCGCTGGGGGGACTCGTGGAGAACTCTTGATCTAGGTCTGGAGAAGCCGGAAGCCGGCAAACTCAGAGGCAGCCGGGCGATTGAGGAAATTGCCGCTAAGCATCCTGGTAAAAACATACTCGTCGTCAGCCACGGTGCGATTCTGCGCAGCACGCTGAGAGGCCTGGTACCCGGCCTTAATGTGGACGAGCTGCTGAAGAATACTTCGATTACCCGGATTGTCCGGTCAGGGGATGGCTGGAGCTGCGAATTATACAACTGTGTGGCTCACTTGAGCAGCTAGACGATGAACAGCATGAACTGCAATTGCCGTAACTACAGTGAATGTTGGACTTTCGGCCGCTGTTGTCTCCAGATTTCTTGATTTATACCGCTCTTCGCGGTTGAAATCCAGAGACAGCTTATGCTTTCGAAGCGAGCTTTCCTCCGGAAAGCTTTCGGGCGGACGCTCCCGCTCCTACAGTTCCAAAATTCCCTTCCGTTACTTCTGCTGTTCATTCCGTTCATTTAAAGATCATCTAAGCTGAGCCGGATGAAATAGAGAAGAGAGGACCTGCAGTAGTTATAGCTGCAGGTCCTCTTGTTTATTGAGAAAATGCAATTTACTTAGAGGGAAGTGTTTAATCGATTTATGTATGTCTGGCATGGGCGTACTTTCAGCAGCAGGCTAGAACAACGCGACCGCCATGCTGGATGCGGTCGCGTTGAACAGAACGGACTAATGAAAGAGATCGATCAGCCGGACTTTTTTACGTTGTCATACTCTTTTGGCAGTCAGAAGACCGGCCAGTACATCCGGAACATCGGTTATAATCCCGGAGACACCGGCATCGATTAGCTGCTTCATCCGCTCTGGATTATTTACCGTAAAGGGGTGGTAGTCCATACTGTGCTCAGCCGCTTCAGTTACGAGTTCAGGAAGTACGGCATATTCATAGGCGTGCAGAGCGGTTGCTCCAAGGGTAGCCGCATAATCCCATGGACGGTATAGGCCTTCTATGTACAGAATACCGGTGCGGATCTCCGGTGCCAGACTTTTGCAATGAGCCAGAGAATAATGATTGAAGCTGGATAAAATAACACGTTCCTCCATTCGGAATTCTCTCACGGCAGCAATAACTTTCTCCTCCATGCCAGGATACAGAAATACCCCGTTCTTAAGTTCTATGTTGAGGATGATGTCAGTTCCCTGAAGAAGCTGAAGTAATTCCTGCAGGGTTGGAAGCTTCTCACCAGAATAATCGGCAGAGAACCATGACCCGGCATCAAGCATACGAAGTTCTTCCAGCGTTTTATCTTTCACATTACCGGTTCCATTGGTAGTCCGCTTCAAATCCTCATCATGGATAAGGATGAGCTGTCCGTCTTTAGTCAACTGCACATCGGTTTCAATGCCTGTTGCTCCAAGCTCAAGGCTCCTGCGGAAGGCAGTCATTGTATTCTCCGGGCATACTGCCGATGCGCCGCGGTGCGCGAAATTCACGATTCTCTTCATTATTCTCTTGACCCTCCAACATTTGAATGTGTTTTACCTTATAATTTGGTTATTCTTATGATTCCACATTAGCACGGAATATCCTGTACGAAAATCCTGAAGAGTCCTTCCCTCCAAATTTAACTGTGGGATTACACTCCCTGGTAAGGATAGCTGTTAAACAATAAAAAGCGGAGATCCTGCAGCATGACTGCAAGAACTCCGCTTTGTTATTTTAAGATAGCAGATCTATGTTTGATGATTAGCCTGCCGCCTGTATCAATGCCTTCAAATCCTGCGCGTTAAACCCTTTAACCACATGACTTCCGGCGACGGTCACAGGAACGCCCATGAATCCGAGCTTCTCTACTTCTTCTTGATATTCCGTACTGGTCATTACATCCCGGACTTCAAAAGGGGTGCCCTCTTCAGTCAGGAGCTGCTTCACCATATTACATTCCGTGCAACCGGCAGTGGAATAGACGATTACCTTCGCGCTCATTGAGTTACGGCTTCTTTCAGTGCAGATTGGGTAATCTTCCAGTGCGAAGTGTTCCAGCGTACTTCGCCGTCCTCAACGAGGAAAATTTGTGGAGACTCATGCTTGATCCCGAAATCTTCGGCAATCTGATTGGACAAAGGCCGGTCTTCAATGACATGCACGATCGCGGCGGAGGTATCCGTGTCCTTCACAAAGGCCTGGAATTCATCGTAAGCCTTGGCACTGATCGGACAGGTAGTGCTGTGCTTTAGAAGAAGCTGCTTTCCGGGCTGACCCAGAAACTGCTGTAAATCTTCTGTGGTATGGAGTTGCTTGACGGACATATGATCACCTTCCTGAATGGTTTTCTTATAAGAATAGACTGTATTCATGATTGTAGCATAGTTCAAAATTAAATCAATTAATGGATGAGAGTCTGGGATCCAGTGAAAAAAGGCATAGACCAACGCGAAATGAACGTTTATTATAATCATATATACACGAATATGAACATAAATATACTTGTATGTACCAAAAACCGGAGCTTTTCCGGGATAATTGAAGGAGGACATCCATCATGATCGTTGATACATTAACCAATCTGCTGGAAGACGGTGTTAATTTAGGCCCGAAAATAAAGAGAGGTCTGCAATTTCTTCACGACACTGACTTCACGGGACAAGCTACCGGACGTCATGAGGTCGATGAAGAGATGTTCTACTTCGTAAATGAATATGAGACCAAAGCGGAAGAGGATTGCTTCTGGGAAGCACACCGGATTAATTTGGATCTGCATTATATTCTGGAAGGTACAGAGAGCATCGCCTACGCAGCAATTGAACAATTGACTGTAAAGGAAGAGTACAGCGAGGAGAAGGATGCAGTATTTTTCACTGGTAAAGTAGAAACGGCAGTTACAGTAAGTACAGGAGATCTCATGATTTGTTATCCGCAGGACGGGCATATGACAGCACTTGCTGCCGGAGAGAAAGAAGCTGTACGCAAGGTTGTACTGAAAATCAAAATCTAGAATAACTAAGGGAGCCCTGGAGGCTCCCTTAGTTATATTAGCCAAAGCAAGCGAAGCTCTATTCAACAGCTTATATTAGCTGAACTTAAGAACCTAACAAAAAGGTAAAGGTAATGAAGGGGGATTTTTGGAACTGGAGGAGCGGTAGCGTCCGCCCGAAAGCTTTCCGAAGGAAAGCTCGCATCGAAAGCATATGCAGTCTCCGGATTTCAACCGCGAACAGCGGTTCTAATCAAGAAATCTGGAGACAACAGCGGCCGGAAGTCCAAACATTCACCGTAGTTACCAACTCGCCCATTGCCAAAATCTTAAGTTCAATTTATATAGATAATTATTTGTCTTAATACTCTAACTTTTTGTAATACAACACGGTGGTGTCCAGACTGCCGCTCCCGGAACGTGCGAAATAGGGGATTCTGCCAGCTTCCACATAGCCGAGCGACAAATAGAGGATATTAGAAGGATCACCTTCGCGGGTATCTAGCACCAGAAGTTCTTTTTTCTCCGCCTGTGCGGCGGCTTCTACAGTAGCCATAAGCGCCCCCGCTATCCCTTTCCGGCGGTGCTGCGGATGTACCATCAGCTTGGCGATCTCCACCCGGTGCCGGCCGTTCGGCTTGGAGACGAAGTGTAGTTGAATGGTGCCAACGATGGTGTTATTTTCCCGGGCAATCCATAGCAGCACCCCGGGTTGGATTACATTTTGCCAGTATTCCCGTGCTTCTGTCTCCTGGAGTGGCGGGAGGAATCCGATAGATGCCCCATCGTCCACAACTGCCATCAAGAGCCGGCTCAATTCCTGTTGCGTATCCGTATCTAACGTTTCCACTAAAGTCATGGTAATATTAGTGCCAGTGTTCATGGGAGGATCTATCCTTTCTTTCTTCGAATGGTTTACATACACTCATTATATGGATTCGTCTATGGATAACAATAGAGAGCAGGAGGCTTGCAGAAGATGTTATTGGAAGTTATAGCTACGACACTGGGAGATGCAGTTACCGCCGAACGTGGAGGGGCAGACCGGATTGAGCTGATTACAGGAATTCTTGAGGGCGGCTTGACGCCAAGTTTGGCGCTCATAGAGAAAGTTCGTGAGGCTGTGTCTATTCCGGTGCGGGTGATGGTGCGGCCGCATGCCCGGTCTTTTCAATATGATGCCGGGGATCTTGAGGTCATGAAGCGGGATATTGAACATATCTCTTCAGTTGGAGGGCTGGGTGTGGTGCTTGGGGTGCTGGATTCACACGGTGAGGTGGACGAGGTCATGTTGAACCTTCTGTTGGATGCAGCCGCTGGACTGGAAGTGACCTTTCATCGCGCCATAGATGAAGTGCATGACCAGGGTAAGGCGCTGACTATACTGTCCCGTTATCCTCAGATTACTGATGTGCTGACCTCTGGAGGCTGCCGGACAGCTCCGGAAGGAGCGGACAGGCTGGCGGAACTGAACTCGCTTGCAGCGGGAAGCTCCATTTCGATTCTGGCAGGCGCGGGACTGAATGCTGACGCACTAGAATCTTTTTTGCGCCAGACAGGGATCTCCCGTGTGCATTTCGGCTCTGCGGTAAGAGTAGACGGGGATCCGCTGAAACCTGTCGATTTAGAGAAGGTTCGGGAGATCAGAAGGATTCTGGATCACTCTACCCGGAGGGAGAAGAAATAATTAGCTTCTCCCTGGTCCAGCAACCATTCGCAGTCGATTCTGTAAGTATAGACACCTTTGGTGTCCGGGACATTGCTGCTATAAGGATCACCGGTAAACCCTTCGGTCATATTGATGATGTTGAATTTCTTAATCCTTGCTGGAGGAGTGCTTTGCATCAAAGCGCCTGCAGGAACCGCGATAGCCTGCATCATAGGCGGATAGGATACTCCATCAGCCAAAACCTCGAAGACTTCGTTGCTGTTATTAGCGGAAACCTGGCTCCAGCTATAGGCCCCGCGGTACATTTTGATATTCTGTCCGCCGACGTGAATAACTGGAATGGGGGGGGCTTTTGCGATGACCCATTGCGAATACAAAGAAGGCACCGGAGCTGGGGAAGGGCTAACCACAGAGTTCTCGTTGTGAGCTCCCGTCTCGTAACCGGCGTAAAAAGCCCCTGCGATAAACAGGAACGAGATTAGTACGGCGAAGATCTTTTTTCTCATGGGAATCACCTCTGCAGATATTGACGCAATTCGTGGGCTAAGGTTACACATCAGGAAAAATATAGGTGAGTTTAGGCGATCTGAAGAAGCGGTCATAGGACATCCGGTGTGTCTATATATTAGTTAGGAGACCCAAGAGATATAAGGAGGGATTTCCAACTGAGATCATACAGACAGCGGATTCTAGGTGCATTGCTTGTGTTCGTCTTACTCTCATGCACGATTATGGCAGAAAGTGTGAGTGCGGCGGCAGTCAATGACCTGATTGTCATCAACAAGAAGACCAATAAGCTGGCATTCTTTAGCGGCGGCAAGCTGGAGAAGACCTTTCCGGTCGCGACAGGCAGGACTAAGAGTTTGACTCCTGAAGGCAGCTTCAAAATCGTCGTGAAGATCAAGAACAGGCCGTATTACAAGGAAAAGATACCTGGAGGCGATCCGCGCAACCCACTAGGTGACCGCTGGCTGGGGCTGGAGGTGGGTGAAACCTACGGAACCACCTATGCGATTCACGGCAACAGCAATGAGAATTCAATCGGCAAATATGTAAGTTCAGGCTGTATCCGCATGCATAACGATGATATTCACTGGCTGTTCCCAAGGGTGGAGAAGAATACTATCGTTATTATCACTACAAGCAGTGCAGGTATGGAAAGCATTGCTATGGATCACGGATACTATCTGGGTGGTATGCGGTTCGCAGGGCTTGTAAGTTATAACGGTGTGGAGACGAAGCTGGATGGGCAGCTAATCCTGCAAAATTCACGAGTCTACCTGCCGCTCCGGGAGACGGTTAAACTTCTCGGTGCAGAGGTGAAGTGGAACGCAGCGGAGGGTGTACTTTCGATTTCTCGGGGAGAACGTACGATTATCTATAAACCGTTAGCGGATACGGCTACTGTGAACGGAGAGGAAATTGCCATTATACCTTCAATACAAGTCGATCAGAATGTAATGTTTCCGCTAAAGAATCTACCGGCCCTGCTCGGCGTTCAAGTGAAATGGGATGCGGCAGCCAAGGCGGTTATCGTGACAGATTAAGACTCGACAGGTAGCTGAAATCAAAACGGATATGTATAAGGGCTAGGTGGAAGCAAGTTCCACCTGGCCCTTTTGAAATGGGAAGCCACTTTCCTATTGAAAGTGTTTAGTTATCTCTGCAACTGCTTATTGATAGCTTCTACCTGAGTGGATACCTGACATAACAGAAGAAGACATCCCTTGATTAATGGAAGAGCCCATTCCCGGATTCAGGTGTGTGCTGAATTGAGGGTTTATTGGTGCATGCATCGGTTGTTGGCTGAAGGAAGGATTATAGGCTGGATTATACCCGGAAGGGCTATAGCTGCTGGATTGTGCGCTTTGCTCCAGCTGTCTGCAGATTTGGGAGATTTGCTGCATTTGCTGAATCGCAGTTTGGTGTCCTTGCAGGGTTGATTGGATCATTTGCGCCGCCGTGTGCTCGCGTTTTGCAATTTCCTCCAGCCGCATCGCATTTTGCTGTTCCTGCTGAAGCATTTGCTGATACACCTGATTGGCCTGCTGGGTTTGGCTTACCAATTGCTGAATAATTTGCTCACACTGATTAATCTGGCTGCTGATGTTTGAGTTCAAGATGTGAATCCTCCCTGTAATTGCTCGATTTTTTGGAAAACGGAATTATTATCTCATCGGGAGAGTGAGTTTACTCATGGGATTTTATACACATTCTTGTACAATTTTTCCTTGAGGGAAAAGAATTCTGCATAAGAAAGCGCCTTGCCATAGCTCATAATATTTAGCGGCAAATCGTTCTGGTCTACCCGGAGTGCCGGCTGTTTGTACTCATAGGAATTAAGATGAAAGCCCAATCTTTCATAAAAGCCGACCCGGCGCAGGGACCATCCATTCTCCGGAGGTTCAACCTCGAGCACTACGGGGACAAGCGATTCTGAAATATAGTCCTTCATTAACTGATCCCCCATGCCATTCCCCCGTGCAGCCGGATGCACCGCGATATGCTCGACAAACCGGAACTCCGGAAATTCCCATACTGCCATAAAAGCGACGACACTACCGTCAGGCGTCTGCCAAGTAATTAAGCGGTAATGCTCTTCGGCAAGCAGCGCGCGCTGCCCTTCCCGGGTCCTGAATTCGGAAACCGGGAACG
Organism: Paenibacillus oryziterrae; assembly: GCF_042610485.1. Classification (NCBI taxonomy): domain Bacteria; kingdom Bacillati; phylum Bacillota; class Bacilli; order Caryophanales; family Paenibacillaceae; genus Paenibacillus; species Paenibacillus oryziterrae. Next base: position 43,577 of record NZ_JBGJZO010000019.1, read on the forward strand.
AAGCCTCCATGATGGCATAAATCTGATCAAATAGCTCTGCCTGCATATTCCGTCTCCTCCTTTTGCCCGCTAATAGGATATGAATATCATTGTACGTATTTTAAGACAATTTAAAAGCTGGGAAAGGAAAAAATATGAAGGGCATGGAATTATAAGGAGTTGATAATGATTTAGAATTACGCGGATGGAATATATGAATGAACGTGAGGAGTATTGGAATATGAAGGTATATGAATTTAGTGAAGATTTTTCTACTACGATGACCTTAGCTGCTGTCGATAAGAAGAAATATCCAGGGCATCCCCTGTTTCCTCGTTTTAAAGGGATTTCTAAAATCGAGGGATGGTGGCCGATTAAACTTGAAACGCTTCACCGTAATACGCATACTGATTTTCCCTATTTTACCAGCGGAAAGCCGTTGGTGTCCGAAAAAGTCAAGTCGATTCTTGAACCATATATCAAAGATGAAGTGGAGTTTTTACCGCTGGATCATGATGAAATTAATTTATTTCTGATGAACGTTACTAATATTCTCGATTGCGTAGATTGGGAAAGATCTGATGCTGAATGGTTTGAAAAGTATTTTATGAGGTTTAAGAAGCTTCGATTCGACTTCACTAAGATACCGCTCAATACATACATTTTCAAAATCAAAGAAACGGCTGGATCAACAGTATTTGTTACAGAGGCTTTTAGAAAGTTAATCGAGAACCATAATCTGCAAGGGTTGGATTTCAGTGAGGTATACGATTCTGAATTCACAGAAGAGAAAGAACTGGTGCAGAAAAGAAAATATGAAGCAATGCTTCAGGGTATAGAGAAGAACAAGGGTCCGGAATTCTCCTATGAAGAAGCCCGAGAAAGAGTAGACCAGAACAAAGCTGTGGCCAGCGGGAAGTGGAGAATGCAGCTGGATCATACGGGTGAATTCTGGTTGGGAGATTTGACGCTAGATCTCAATTATCAATGGACTCAACCCATGTATATTCCGCCAATTCTGCTCGGGTATGAGTGGCATGAGGTGGAGAGAACCGAAGATTTCTCCAACCTCTGGAGATACCGTGAGGCTTAAAGTCTATCTGAATTTCAGATATAAGGAGCTGACGAAAGATTAAATTATTGTTCATCTGCAGCCGGAACCAGTGGCGCAGCTTAACGGCCGAGAAGATCTTTGACAAATACAACGGCTATGACGTGAGATCGGCAGGAACAGAGGATCAGGCGCGGATCAAAGTAACGGAAGGGCATATCGGATGGGCGGATATTATTTTTGTGATGGAACGAAAGCATGTCCGCAGACTGAAAGAGAAATTTGGAAATCTCCTCTTGAGTAAAAGAGTGATCTGTATGGATATTCCTGAGTAGGAGCGTTGAAATCTCTACCATCCTAAGAGGCATAGTAGCAGAAATCGTTAAGTATATTGAAACAGGACAGCTAGGTCCGTTGCTGAAAGAGGTAATTGAAGAAATACAACATTAGGAGACATAGTTAAATGAACAAAAATAATCGATATTTAATAAAGTTATGGATCCCGGCTGTGGTTTTAATTGTGTATTTAGCCTTTAGTATTATCCGGGATTCCACGAATCTTATAATAGTTCCTTTTGTAATAGCATTTTTGATTATTCTCAGATCCCGGATCCGAAATACATTGGGTAAAGCGTTACAAAACAGCGGTCCCGAGCCTTTAATACGCAGCCTGACTCCAAAGCCGTCGAAGTTTTTAAAGCCTGAACTGGGAGTAACAACGAATGCGTACAATAGAGCTTTTGCCTATTTATTGTACGGAGAATTTGAGCATGCAAGAGCAGCAATGAAAGAAGTTGACTGGCAGAGCATGGACCCTATGTTTCAAGCTATGGATTATTCTATGAAAAGTCTGATCTGCTATTTCACTGGTGACGTTACAAACGGCTTAACCTATGCTCACAAAACAAAGGAGTTGGGTTCTGTCTCCACCATGTTCCCTGGTTCGAAAAGGAGCAGTGAAATAACCGATGCATACATCGAAGTCGGGCAGGTTCTGAGCGGTTATTGTACAACTGAGAGAATGAACAGTCTGGAACTGAAGTTTCAAAAGGCTGCTGCTCTAACCAAACTTATTCTAGGCTGGGGACTGATGAATGGATACAAGCAGCGGGGAGACACCGCAGGGTACAACCGGATGCAGCAATACTTTCGGGTGCATGCCCCTCATTGCAGTGTGCTGATCAATCCGCTCCCGGAGGAACCACTTTCTGAAGCGGAATAAACCCTGCCTTTTGTGGAAGGGTGAACATGAAGGAATACTTGCCGACTGGCAACACTTGGAGGGAAGGAAATGCAACTGGAACTGGATGAATTCTATGAAAGTGTGCCGGAAGAGGATAAAGCTCTCTTTTCCGAAATTGCGGACTTTGCCTATCAGCTGGGATATAAGCCTAAGCGGGCCAAGACGCAGTCTGTGAACATTGTGTTCACCAACAACCGGACCAAGAAGCATCTTCTCAAGTTCTCCATTGAACATGGCAAGCCCTACTTGAAGATGAAATTCTATGCAACAGCGGGTTACTCCCCTTTATTTCAGGAAGCTATTCGGGCAGTAATTGAGGAATACAACTATAAATACACGGGCTGCTATCAATGCGGTAAATGTGCGGATGAACTGCAGGGATATCATTACAGCTACCCGGATGGACGGGAGTTTTTCCGTTGCGGTAGTGAACTTATAAGTTTGCCGGTGATCAGCAGAGAGGATGTGCCGGAGATTCTGAAGCTGCTGCATTCTCAGCATCAATTCTACATAGGGATGCTTAGTTAACAAATTGATCCATGGAGTGAAGCTTAATGGAAGAAACACTAATCGACCGGATGGAGTCAAAGGACTTTGTAGGCTTCTGGAAAAGAGTGCTGATCAGCTTTTTGGATGTATTCATTTTGGCTGTTCCGCTATTGCTTCTGTACTACGTATCCAATTCATTAGCGGTACATTGGGAATCAGAGATACCGATCATCACGCGATGGATCTTGATGAATATGTTCTATATCTTTATGATTGTCAAATTTGGCGGAACACCTGGAAGGCTGATCCTGAAGGCGAGAATTGTTAATGAAGCCGGGAATTATCCTACGGTAAAGCAGGCTTTAATCCGCTGTAGTTTTCTTTTGCTGGGCACCGTATTCTCAATAATCGATAATCTCAATCAATTTAATTATTCTTTTGATTCCGTTCAGTTATCCGATTTAGCGCAGCTAGCCTCTGATCTGGATGCGATTTTAGGGTGGGTCATTATTGTCGATTGTCTATTCGTAGTATTTAATAAACAGAACAGGGCGCTGCATGACCTGATGGCTGGAACTTATGTGGTGAAGAAATCTGCGCTTAGCATATTAGATTGAGTTCTAACGGGAGCCTTTCTTTCGATCTGAATGATTCCGCAACCTTTTCCTGCTTGCCTCCGTCTGATTCTAACAGTTGGATATAATAGACGTGTAGACAATCAAGGAGATGACACAAATGACAACCTCATACAAAGCAATGGCCAGTATTCTGTTACTGTCCGCTTTGCTTGGACTTACAGCTTGTAATGGGAACAACAACGGAAATACGGCATCGGAAGCCACTGCTCCTGCGGTGACTGCTGCACCCACGGCGTCGGCAACTGTAGCCCCTGAGGCAACTGCGTCTCCAGAGGCCACGGCTGCTCCTGCGGAGTCAGCGCCGGAAGTCACTGCTGAAGCTTCTGCCAGTCCGGTGGCTGACAGTGCACAGAGTACCTCGGAGCAATTGAAGGAGCTTCTGCAGCTGGCTAAGCAAGGCAAGGCTCCAGGTGTGGAATATGCTGCGCACAGCGGAATGATCGATGAGGTAGAGAAGGCTTGGGGTAAACCGGATGTTGAGGAAGCGGCAGGCAAAGGTATCTACGCTACCTATAAAGATAAAAAGGTAGTCTTCGGTTTTAATAAAGGCAGCCAAATCTTCGACGTACGTTCTAGCAGCGCGGAGCTTCAAACTCTAACACTGAAGGAGATCGAGGATACTCTGGGCAAACCGGACGATATTAAGAAGAACGGACAGGATACGATCTATACCTATCAGGCAGGTAAACAGTATCAACTGAAATTTATTATTCCGGAGAGCAAAGGCACGGTGGATCATATTTCGGTCTTCTCCGAACAGGATTCAATCAACAATATGGCAGGATAATCGAAGGAGGGCAGTCCAGCAGGGGGGAACCTTGCGGGCTGCCCTTTTTTATTTTGTTCACTGATTTACCTAATGGACATGCATTAACTTTATCTCGGATGCTAAGCGTGTTCGGCTAGGTGCGACTAATATAAACACGGTGCCGGACATATGCATTCAGTAATGTTCATGAGAAATATATCGCCATTTGAGCCGTATGTAGAGGAGATTGGATCTATTGTATTTTGTGCAATAGAATCAGGTGGAATTCGTCGATATTTAAGTTCTGTTGTATTTAGTGCAGTAGAATCTGGTTAGTGAAGCTCGCTTGTAGAAATCTATTGCATTAAATACAACAGAAAGCTGAATTAACCCGAAAATGCTCTAATCTATTGTACAAAATGCAATCAGAGCAAAAATTACGGTTTTGTATAATGGGTCACAGGTTAGAAGGCAACGTTGCCGTTATACTGCGATTTGAATGTAGTGGAGGATTATGGAAATAGCAAGCGAATGTAGTCTAATCCGATATTTGAGCAGGCGGTGAACAATGAAACTACGTATTTTGCTGATACAGCCGGAGAATAAGAAGATCAATCAGTTCCGCAGAAAACAGTTCAATAACTTTGTGCAGATTACGATGCCGTATCTGGCTGCTTTTATTGATGAAACGAAGTACGACATAACCCTTGTCGATGAATATCAGCAAAAGATTCCGTATCACCGGGACTTTGACTTGGTCGCCATTACTGTGAATACTCCGAATGCCTATCATTGCTACGATATTGCTACTAAGTTCCGGGCTAAGGGAGCAAAGGTGGTTATGGGCGGACCTCATGTGACGCTCCTTCCGGAGGAGGCTGCCCTGCACTGTGACACTATTATCATCGGTGAGGCGGAGGAGAGCTGGCCCAGGTTTCTGGAGGATTTCAGCCGGGGGGATGCCCAGGACGTGTACCGCTCTGAGTCTATTCCTGACCTCAGAGAAGTTCCGGTTCCGCGCTGGGATCTGCTGAGAAGGAATGCGCTTATGAAAGGTGCAATATTTTCAACCCGGGGCTGTCCCTACCGCTGCGCATACTGCAACTTGAAGCAGATTTACCATGACCGCTTCCGCACCCGTCCGATCCCAGAGGTTATTCATGAGATCTCGCTCATGAAATCGAAATTTTTTGTATTCTGGGATGATAACTTCTTCGCGGATAAGACTCATGCTATGGAACTGATGAAGGCTATGGAACCGATGGGCAAAAAATGGGCCGCCCAGGCCACGCTTGCGGATTGCAATAATGATGAGCTGCTGCGCCAGGCGCATGATGCGGGGTGCTTGTACCTGTTCGTTGGTCTGGAGTCTTTCTCCCCGCCTGCGCTGCGAAGTGTGAATAAAGGAATTAACCGGGTCGGTTCCTATGAAGAGATTATACATAAACTGCATCGGCATAAGATCATGATTCAGGCCGGGATTGTGTTCGGCTTTGATGAGGATACGCCGGATACCTTCCGGCAAACGCTTGAAGCCTGCGAGTCGCTTGGCATTGACGGAGTTACCGTCAGCCTGCTGACTCCGCTGCCTCAGACTCCGGTGTACAGCCAGATGAAGCGGGAGCAGCGGCTGCTGAATGAAGACTGGAGCATGTTTAACGGCAAAACGGATGTGGTATTCACTCCCCGCCATATGACAAGCCAGCAACTATACGAAGGGTATAATGATTTCCGCCGCCGCTTCTATTCTTTGCGGTCTTTCGTGAAACGGATGTCTGTATCTAGAACGCATTTGCTGGTTAACTTTATTATGAATCTGGGGTACCGGCTGGCCATTAAACGCTGAAGGATCATTTTGCGGATAGGAGTGTTGTGTAATGTTTGTTATTTTACAGGAGCCCACAGGTGAAGTGTATCGTTCCTTGCTAGAGGTGGCCATAAATCTATGCGATGAATTTATTCTGGTGAAAAGGGATCAGATGCCGCTGGAGGAGAGCGGGGTTGAACTGCTGAAGGCGCTGCAGCCATTTTTTAAAGAGGTGAAGAAGCAGGATAATTGGCCTGGAACCCGGCTGATTAACACAGCCCATGAGCAGGAGAGCAGCATCAGAACGGACAAGGAAAAAGAATTGGCGGAGCTGGACACGATAAAAGGCTTGTTGATTCACGATTTGTCGCAGTACGGGTAATAGATTACTGAGGGCAGTAATGTTTAAAATCATTCTATACCATTCCTATATCTTGCCTTCAGAAGTAAAGCTCCCTTATAATGAACTCATTCTTACCATTCCGGACAATTCACGGAGGACCTTTCGACTGATGAATAACTAACACGATTTCCTAAACGGACTCTTTAACTTGTGGAATACAGTCACAAGCCACGGAGCGCCCAAGCGGGCGGTACGGTTACGGGATACGTGTGTCAGTCGGAGGCTATACGATACTTTAGTTAATCTTGGACGTCCATGGATCAGGGAGATATACTGCAGCTTGCAGGTGTCTATCCCGTTCAGGGGTTGTTTAAGACTTCAAAGTATCCTTCTCCGCCATACGATATTTCGACCGCTTGCCGCTGGCAGCGGTTTTTTTGTGCCAATCTGCACGGCTCATAAAATCCATGAAATATGATCCAAGGAAGCGGAGGAATGGTATATGCCAGTCATTAAGGTAAAAGATTTGCGCAAGGAATGGAACGGAGTAACGTTATTCGAACAAGTGTCATTTGAGATAGAGGAAGGGGAGCGTGTTCTGCTCTTCGGACGCAACGGAATCGGCAAGACGACGCTGTTGCACGGGCTACTGAACCGGCTGCAATTTGATGAAGGTACGGTATATCGGGGGATACCGCCGGAGGAATGGGGAATTCTGGATCAGCAGCTTGAGATCGAAGAAGGAACCACCGCATTTGATTATGTGCTGTCCGGGGAGATAGAGCTTCCGTTACTTAAAAGGCGGATTGAAGCCTTAAGCGTTGAGATGCCGCAGGCAGAAACATCAGATGAAGCTCATTTGGCCGAATATGGTGAGGTGTATGAACGTTATCTGCAGCTGGACGGGTATGGATGGGAAGCAAAGGCAGAGAAGTGTCTGCGGCAGTTGAAGCTTGAACCGGAGGTTTGGGATCTGCCGTACACCTCGCTGAGCGGCGGGCAAAAGACTAGGGTGCAGCTCGCGGCTCTCCTCGCACGGCAGCCTAAACTGCTGGTGTTGGATGAACCGACCAATCATCTGGACAGCGGGACGATGGAATGGCTGGAACAGTGGATTGCAGCCTATCCTGGAACCGTATTGTGCGTCTCCCACGACCGAATCTTTATAGACCGTACTGCAACCGCCGTATTAGAGTTGACCGGCAAGGGCTGCCGGCGATATCCGGGAGGGTACACGCAGTACCGTGAGCAAAAGCAGCTTGAAGCCCGGACCCTGGAAATCCGGTATAAAAAGCAAGAGCAGGAGAAAGAGAAACTTCTGGAGAGTATACGCCGGTACGCGGAATGGTTCCAGCAAGCACACCGGGCTGCGGGGCAAAATGATTTTCTGCGATCCAAATCGAAGAAAAATGTCTCCCGGCTGCATGCTAAGGAGTCCGCGCTTCGAAGGCTGAACGAGAATAAAGTCGTTCTGCAGGAGACGCCTAAGCTTCGAATGCGGCTCGAAGGAGGGGAGTTCGCGGCTGATACGCTGGTGACGCTGAATGATGTCACTTTCGCCTACGAAGGCAGCCGTCCATTGCTGGAGAATTTCAGCGTTTCGCTAAGACGAGGAGAACGTGCAGCTCTGATCGGGCCGAACGGTGCCGGTAAATCTTCGCTGCTGAAGCTGATGGCAGGCATAATCGGGCCTAGCTGTGGAACAGTGCGGGCGCATCCGCAGACTAAGGTGGGGTATTTCGCCCAGGAGCTGGATAATCTCGAAGCGGATTCAACCCTTCTGGACAGTCTGTTAGGGCTTCCCGGGATGACGATTACCGAGGCGCGGACAATCCTGGGCTGCTTCCTCTTCTCCGGAGATGATGTATTCAAACGGATTAGAGACCTCAGTCTTGGGGAGAAATGCCGGATTGCCTTTCTGCGACTCTATTTCGGCGGTGCCAATCTGCTCGTACTGGACGAACCGACCAATTATCTGGATATCAATACCCGGGAGCGGGTAGAGGAGGCGCTGGAGGCTTATCCCGGTGCACTTCTGCTGGTGTCCCATGACCGTTATTTGCTCTCGCGAATTGCGAACCGCCTGATTGTAATGAAGCCGGGCAGTCCGCCGGTGTTGTTCCCGGGGACATACGGAGAATACTCCGGGAAGGATCGCAGCCGCATACGCAGCACCGAAGAGCTGGCTCGCGAAGGGGAGGCTGACCTTTTGAAGCTTAGGCTCTCGGAACTAATGCGGCATGAAATAATGGAGAGCGAAGAAGAGAACCGGGCGCTGATGAAGGAGATTGTGAGTCTGCGGGAGAGAATCTTGAAGCTTGGTGGTTCCATCCGGTAGATCTACAAACGTCTCGAATTGATGTGACTCCTTCCGAATCTCGAATACTCTGGCAGAATCTCAAGTACTCTCGCAGAATCGTGGAGGATCTCCTAGACTCATACAGAATCTCGCAACTATTTTTCGGCGGCGGCGTCTAAGAAGATGTTGATATCCAGAATAATCCAAACATACATGAAGAAGGATTGGACAACTTCATCCATTAACCGCATGAGAGGGGTATTCATATGCACACGCACCGCCGATTTTTTATGGATAAAAACAAGCTTGCAGCTATATTATTCACCGGTCTGCTGGCGCTTATCGCCTTCTTTAGTTTCGGAGGTACACGGGCCCATGCTGACCGCTGGGAAATCTTTGATCAAGGGGATCATCTGTTTCTGCCCGAAGGGCCAGTAGAAGTGGACGGTGTTGTCATGGTGCCGCTGCGTCCGATTGCCGAACGCTTTGGGTATACCTTTGAGTCGGTAACATCCTCGGAAGTGATTTTGAAGGATCAGGACGGTTATAAGCTTACGATAAAGCTGGGTACCAAAAGAGCGCTGCTCGATGATCCTACGGGTATGCATGTACAATTAATGGAGCAAATACCCCGTTATTATAACGGATCTCTGTTTATCGATCTGGCATTGGCCGGGGCGATGGGCGGTCAAGGCCACTCGGTAGTTCCCGGGACGAATCTGATTCAGCTCCGTCCTGTTTCTGGAGATGCGAAGGAGAAGCTGGACAGCCTGTACTGGTACAGCTTCAATGATAATGGCGGTACGGTTGCCGTGGATAATCAGGGCCGGGAGCAGTTAAAGACTTCATATACGGGGGTTCTTGATTTCGGCTATGAAGAATTGATTCCTGTGAAGAAGTCCGGGTATACCGCCGGATTTATGAACCGTGCAGGTGAGCTGGCTGTTGACGCTCCGCATTACCAGCTGGGGCAATTCAGCGAGGGTCTGGCTACGTTTAAAGATCTGGTGAAGACGGAGAGCGGCGGCATTACAGTGAAGATGGGTTATATGAACCGCACCGGCCGGATCGTCATTCCGGCAATCTATAATCGTGCCTACGATTTCGCGGACGGAATGGCGAAAGTGTTGTCCGGCGGTAAAACCTATTACATCGATCACAACGGCAAAACCGCGATTCCTGTAATCTTCGGCAGCCAGAGCACAGACTCCTTCTCTGAAGGTCTGGCAGCGGTGTCTGTACGCACGACAAACGGTGGGAAGTCCGTCTTCAAAACCGGATATATCGATACCAAGGGGAAATGGGTAATCAAGCCGGTCTATGATTATGCCAGTCCTTTCAGGGATGGAGTTGCGGTTATAGTCAATAACGGGAAGACCGGCCTGATTAACCAGAAGGGTGTCTGGATTTTCAAACCCCAGTCCACGGAGTCCATTCAGTTCATCGGGTACTTCAACGACGGTTATATTATGCTGTCTCAGCGCCATCCCTATGACTATACCCAGCGGCTGGTGGATACCAAAGGGAAGCTGATCGCCATTCCAGGAGCGGATCACCTGATCAGTTATGGTGAAGGGATGGTGGCGTATGAGGAAGGCCCGGTAGGATTCAAGACTCTGGCAGGCCAGACCATGGTTAAGCCAATCTATTCATTTGTCTCCACCTTCCAGGGGGGCGCCGCCAAGGCCTACGTGAACAATGCGAATAACACGTACACCCCTTATCTGATCAATAAAGCAGGGGAAGTCGTCTGGACTGGGGAATAACGGTATGCGTTCGCCATCGCCCACGAAATCCACGAAATCGGCAGTTGTCTGTATGGGCCAGAGAGATGGGCAGGGCGCCGGTGTCGGACTATCTTGTTTTTAGAGAGCTCGCCGGGGCAAACGGGAAATAAGGAATCAAAAGGAATCAAAGAGTGCCGCTGTAAGGTGCACTTTAACCAGGAGGATTTGTATGAGCGAAATGTATCGGGTGGAGACAAGAACCGCCACGATTGAGGAATATAGAAAGCTGTGCAGTTCTGTCGGCTGGAAGGACTTTATGAATTTGGATGCAGCGGAAGTCGCTTTGAGCCGTTCGTTGTTCGGTGTTGTCGTCTGTTATGGGGATGAAACGGTCGGTATGGGACGAATTGTAGGGGACGGGCAGATTTTTTTTACATTCAGGATGTCGCCGTTATGCCGGAGCATCAGGGTAAAGGGGCAGGCTTCCTGATTATGAACTCCATCCGGAACTATCTGAAACAAAATGCGCCGGAACAGTCGTTTGTCGGCCTGTTTGCTTCCCGGGGGAAAGAAGAGTTCTACGAATCCTTCGGCATTCAGCGCCGTGAAGCGATGACAGGAATGTTCGGCGTGATTCATCAGGGCGAGATCGTTTGACTTTAAGCGTATAATCCTTAGGGTGTACCAGCCATTCATTGGTGCGGGTGCACCCTTTTCAATCCCGGTGTCACAAAATCCGCTGCTGAATTGTCTTCAGTTTGTACATTAAATTAGGAGGCGTTCAGATATGAGTTTGAGATTGAATTACAGAGAGGCCAATGCTGCGGCATTTCAGGCCATGATGGCACTGGAGAAGCACACAAGCAGCCGTATTAAGGATAAAGTACTGTATGAGCTGATTAAAATCCGGGTATCCCAAATAAACGGGTGCGCTTTCTGCCTGGATATGCATGCCAAGGATCTGCTTAAGCTCGGGGATCACAGCGACCGTATTCTGCTGCTTAGTGTATGGAGAGAAGTTCCAGCTCTGTTCACGGAGAAGGAGCGGGTTGCCATCGAACTCGCTGAGGTAGTAACGAAGATTTCGGAAGCAGGTGTACCGGGGAATGTGTATGATAGAGTTAGAGGTCTATTCAGCGAAGAAGAATATATTGACCTGATTGTGGCGATTAATACCATCAATAACTGGAACCGGATTGCGATCTCCACAGGAATGTACCCTGGATGTTTTGACTGAGATAAGATAAGGATTTGAAGAGAAGATGCAGCAGGAAGTGGGGAGGAGCGTGAAGGAATTGAATGATATGCCGGGTACGGACATAAACGATGAAGTGAAACAGGACATTGAGGAATTGTACCGTAACTATAAAAATTACGCTTTTGCCATTGCCTACCGGATGCTTGGAACGGCTGCGGATGCGGAGGATGTCGTTCAGGATTGCTTCACGGAGCTTGCCCGGAGGGACAGGAGCGGTATCAGCAATATGAAAGCTTACCTTGCCAAAGGTATTACCAACCGCTGCCTCAACCTGCTGCAATCTGCTCGCAGCCGGAGAGAAACCTATACCGGAGAATGGCTCCCTGAGCCTATCACCGCATCATATGACGGACCGGAGGCGACGGCCGAGCGGCAGGATACCTTGTCTTATGCTTTTCTGGTGCTGCTGGAGAAGCTTGCGCCAGCCGAGCGGGCGATCTTTCTGTTGCGTGAAGTGTTCGAATATGAGTACGAGGCTATAGCGGAGATTATGAATAAGTCTGAAGCAAATTGCCGTAAAATTTTCAGCCGTGCCAAACGCAGTCTTCAGCCTGAGACTGCTATTGAGCGCCGCCGCTTGACAGCTGAGCCGGGGAGGGCTGCTCTGCTGAAACGGTTCTCTGCAGCCTTTGCCGCTTATGATGTCAGCAGAATGCTTGAACTTTTGGCTGAGAATCCGGTGTTCATCTCCGATGGCGGCGAACATGTGCATACAGTACTCCGGCCGATGAAGGGACAGAAGGGTGTTCTGGCTCTGTTGACTTCACGCCGGGTGCTCTACACTCTCCGCGACTGGGAGACCACAACGGCCCTTATCAATGGAGAGCTGAACATCGTGTACCGGAAGGAAGGCCAAATTATGGCCGTGCTCTGTATGTCACTGAATCGTTCAGCAGACCGGATTGAGGGGCTGTATCTGATGCTCGATCCGGAGAAATTACAGCATATTATCGTCTGACCTGGAGTGGTCCCATCAATGACTGAACACGCAAAGAAGCGATTCCCCAGAAATAGGAGAGTCGCTTCTTTGTTTTCTTTTCATTCGTAAAATAGTCAATGAATCATGCCTATAGAGTAAACTTTGAAATACTTTCTTGCAGTTCCTGTGCAAGCTCCGATAATAAACGGGATGCGGCTGCAATTTCTTCTACGCTGGCTAATTGCTCTTGCGCCGAAGCAGACACATCATGGGTTCCTTCGGAGGAAGAGATGGTAATTGTATTAATATGCTCAAAGGCGATAACCAGCTCATGAGTCTCCTGAGACATTCCCTGTGAAGAGGTGGACACACCTTCCATTTGTTCATTGATTGCCTGGATAGAGGATTCGATCTCGACGAAGGACTGACCGGCCGTTTGTACGGCATCGATACCAAGTGAGACCTCTTTCTCTCCTTGAGTCACCATCATTATGGTCCGGTTCGTCTCCTGCTGAATGGAACTAATGACCTCGGAGACACGTTTTCCGGATTCAGCCGTTTTCTCAGCCAGCTTGCGGACTTCATCAGCCACCACTGCGAAACCTCTGCCATGTTCCCCGGCCCTGGCTGCTTCAATGGCTGCATTCAGTGAAAGCAGATTGGTTTGGTTAGCGATATCTGTAATGATTGCGATGATGTCGCCGATTTCTTTGGAGCTTTCACCCAAAGCGCGGACGACTTGTGAAACCTCACTTACATTTACAGATACAGCCGACATTTGGTGAATAGCCGTTTCAATAGCCTGTTTTCCTTCCGAGGCTAATCCAGATGCAGCATCTACTGATTCTTTAACATGAACGGAACGAACTGCGATGCTATTTGCTTCACTGTCCATTTTTTGTACAAGTGCCACACTGGCTTCAATACTGTTCACTTGCGTCTGTGCGCCTTCCGCCAATTTCTCAGTAATCATTGCTACGTGCTCTGTGGCTTGTCCCGTTTGTTCAGCGCTTGCTGTGAGTTCTTCCGAAGAGGCCGCAACCTGTTCCGCGTTTGAACCTACTTCCAGAATTAGATCCCTGAGATGGTTGCCCATGTTGTTAAAGGCCAAAGCCAATTGACCGATTTCATCTTTGTTCTTGATATCCACCAACGTATTTCTTAAGTCTCCTTGAGCGATTTGAGCAGCCATCTTTTGTAGCTTAAGAATAGGGTTTGAAATTGCTCTGCTGATCAGAACACTCGCTACAGAACCTAGTACTATGGCGGCAAAAGTCAATGTCAGAACGAGCACCTTAATGCCGGACACCTCATCGTATGTTGAATCAGCAGCCAACGTAAGCTCTTCCTCCTGTTGCTTCACAAACCGTTCAGCGGTACTGGTGAATTTGCTAAGTACAGGAGCCTGCTTTTTAATAATGTCCAGATATTCCTCGGTGCTATTCCGTTTCTTGGCATCGATGATCTGCATAGCTGTAGTAACATAACGATTATGCAGCAGATCAAGACCAGACAGAATTTGATGTTCATTACTTTCTAGTATGGATTGCAGCAGTGTTACAGTTGTGCTGAAATTCGCCTGTGCTTCTTCAAAAGAAGCAAGGTTGGCTTCATCGCCATTCACTAAATATCCATTCAGGCTGGAATTCTCTATTTCTACTGTTACCCGCAGATCCTTGATTAATTGGACAGATTCGGATTTATTTGAGAGCAGAAAAGTATAGGATTTGTTAACCTTGGAAAGGTAGGAGAAACTGCTGATAGCTACAATAAGCAGCAGAATCAGGACTAGGCCGAACCCGCCATAAAGTTTCTTTCTGATCGTAAAGTTACCCAAGAAGTTATTCATTTCGCTGCTGCCCCCTTATTGCCTTGCAGAATTCCTGTCGCGTCTGTTCTGATGTTTTTGGCACCTTGCTCAGGAGTTAGAGACCCGTCCACGACATGCTTAAGCGTTAATTGAAAAGCATTTTTTACCACGACTGATTTACCGGGGGCAGGCGGATCAATCGGGGCCGAATGGGACTTCAGAAATTCCAGCAGATCATATTGCTGTTTACCGGCTTCATCTACCTTTTTAGATAGATTATCTGCAATTACACTGGATACAGGCACTCCGCGTTCGCCCTTAAGAATATCATTTGCCTCTGCGTTATTCACGAAAAAATCAACGAATTTAACTGCTTCTTCAGCATGCTTCGAATAAGAAGATACAGCTAAGAACATTGAGGGTTTAATGAATCTGCCTTCGGCATCATCGGCACCTTGTGGAAGGGGAAGCATCTTGATGGTGTGACCGGTTAGTTTGCTCAGAACCGTCACGTTATTGCTGAACCCAAAGTAAAAGGCAGCTTGTCTTGTTACTATAGGATGATTCTCATCAACAGGTGCTTCCTGCAGGGAATCGCTCTTTAATAACCCTTCATCTGACCATTTTTTATATAGGGCCAAATAATCTGCCATAACCTGATCGTCTACATAGCCAAGCCCGTTGTTTGCCTTGTTATACATGGAGAAGCCCCGGGCTCTCAGATAGTAATTCACATTGAACATGTTCCCTAGGGGATAGAAATCCGGAGAATCAACAGAATCTTTTAATTGCACCAGTGCGGTGTGGAGCTCATCAATCGTATATTCCTGGGAAGGAACTGCAACGCCTGCTTCTTCAAATAGTTCAGGATCATACAACAGGGCTTCAGAATTCATGCCAATATTCATTGCATAGAGTTGATCGCCCTTCATTCCGGGTGCAAGCGTGGTTTTGGAAATATCAGAGGTATTGAGAACTGTATTCTTTATATAAGGATTGAGCGGTTCGATCAAATCCCGGTTAATATAGTCAAAAATAAATTCATAATCCATTTGCATAATATCAGCGGTATCCTCATCGGCTGTCTCTATGGCTAACTGAGTAGCCACATCGTCTTTGACCGAGTAATCCTCCGTTGTAATATGAACATTTGGATGTGACTTCTCATAAAGTTCGATTACTTTCAGCGTACTTTGTTTCCGCTGCTCCTTGCCCCACCAGATAAACTTCAGGTTAATTTCCTTATCTGTAGTTTTGTCTGTGGCCTCTTGGTTGGAGTTATTACAGCCCATAATCGTGGATAGCACTAAAAGGCTGATTACCCCCAATGCCCATTTTGCCAATTTCTTTCTAATCAATACATTCCCCGCCTTTTGTTGATAATTGTCGTAATTTAAAATAATTTGACTTTTTTACTTCCTTTTTGTATATCGGAATAGAGGGCTGCTTTTATGAACTGTATACATTAGACCGATAATAATTAAGTTATATGTAAAAAATAGTAAGGGGGATTAGATTTGAAAAAAATCTTGGGGATTTTTTACGTGCTAATTATTCTCGTCGTTACGCTGCAATACACTCCGGTATCTGCTGAAACCGTGGGTGGGCAAGGTGTAAATCTGAAGGAGCAATGGTCATTACCTTTTAACAGTTATTCCGAAATCGATTACGTGGGTACAGGACCGAGCGGACTGATGTATTTCTCTATACCAGTGTGGTCTAAGCCTCCTCGGAATGCGAAGGGGCAGTACTTACGACAAACTATTGTTGCGGTGAACCCTGATAAACGGGCGATTCAATGGAAATATCCGGTATACGGCGGGGCATTAATTGATCAGAAATTTTATATCGACAAAGACGGGAACCTGCATGGTGTGATTGACACGGGTCTGAAGCAATTCTCTAGAGATATGGATGTCTACTCCATTAGTCCTGAAGGTAAGCTGAACTGGAGAATTACTCTTGCTAACTATTTGGTGATATCCGGCAAGGTGAACGATAAACTGCTCGTTTATGATGATGTTTCAAATGTCTACGCTATTGACAGCAAAGGGAAGCTTGCCTGGAAGAGAGAGTTGAGTACAACCAAGGATCTAGCCAATAGTTCAATTAAACGTGTCCAAGGGAATGAATACGTACTCTTGAAGAGTAATGCGAAGGCTGAATCGCTATCACTAGATTTTCTTGATTGGAACATGAACAAGATAATGAGCTTCCCCACTAATAAAAATTGGAATGTAATACAAGTTGAGAAGCTTAACAGTGAACTAAACATTGCTAAAATCGTTGTCTCCCAGAGCAGCGTACTGCTTGTAGCCTTTGATAATAAAGGCAAACAGAAATGGACTAAAGCGATAGATTCCTCGATAGATACTGCGTATACACAGCCTGTACATGTATTAGACGGGAATCTTGTATTTACGACTGATTCAGGGTTTTATGCTATAAACTCCAGCGGTAAAGTACTCAACCACCTCGTGTTAAGCCCGATGAAAAATATTGGGTATAAATTAAGAGTGGATGATAAATACATAAGCATCTCTTCGGATTATGGATCGAATGGTCTGACGGTTGTAGACAGAGTAAGCTATAAGACCGTTTTTACTTTGCCCAATCCAATCAAATTTGAAGAAACACAAACTGACTATTATTATGATGATGCCTTTTTTGCAAACAATAAGTTGTACATGGTATCTGATTCCAAACTGATTCAATATAACCTGAACTAAATGCTGCAGTGCTCTCTGAATCTGAATCTTTTCTTGTTCAAGCCTTACGCTTGTCATGCCCGTCTGCATATTGCGGCCAAGTCCCTCATAGACATGTACTAATCAAGGCATTCAAAACAGGTTAAGGGGATGATGTCATGCGCCGGATAACATGGGTACTCGCAATCATTATGAGCGTTGCCCTGGTGTTGACGGGTTGCGGGAAAAAAGATTCCGCTTCCGTGGTCAAGGATTTGAATAATGTGGCCGACAAGTTGGAGAGCAAGCAGGGTGCTTATCAAGGTGCGGGAACGATGACTTTGTATACTGGTGAGCAGCCTCAGGAGTATAAGGTAGAGGTGTGGTACAAGAGCCCTTCGTATTACCGGATCAGCTTATCGAATGTGCAGAAGGATATCACCCAGATTGTCCTGCGCAACGATGATGGAGTGTTCGTACTGACACCTGCCCTGAACAAAAGCTTCCGCTTCCAGAGCGATTGGCCGGACAATCAAGGCCAGGTCTATTTGTACCAGACGCTAGTACGGGGAATTGTCTCCGACAACAACCGCCAGTTCGTGGCCGACAAGGACAGCTACATATTTGAAGTAGCGGCTAATTATCAGAGCAGTTCGCTTGTACGTCAAAAGATTTGGCTTGATAAAAAGTCCTATGCGCCTAAGCAGGTGCAAGTCTCGGATTCTGAGGCTAAAGTCATCGTGGATGTGAAATTTGAGAGCTTCAAGTTCGATGCGGAGTTCGCAGAAGGATCTTTTGATATGCAAAAGAATATGACCACCCAGTCGCCTTCCGAAAGTACGGTCGCCGAGGTGGATGAGAACGGTAACCCGGTAGTCTCTTCCGGAGATGAAGAGGGGGCTGGAGTACCGGTTGCTGCTGAGCTCGGAGATTTCGGAATTATCGAGCCGCTCTATGTTCCGGAGGGTGTACAGCTCAAGGATTCCCACAAGATGGAGAACAGTCAGGATCACGCGGCTCTTATCCGGTATGACGGGATTTATCAATATACCATTATGGAATCACGTCCTCTTGACCGCGCGGTGTCGCTCGCACCTGGAACACTGGTGGACCTAGGCTTCACTGCCGGCCTTCTAAGCGGAGACGAACAGTTGACCTTAACCTGGATGACGGAAGGAATGGAGTACCGGATTACAAGTTCCAATCTTCCAGTTGCGGAAATGATGCAAATTGCCGCTTCTATGGAGGGACAAACGGGTAAATAACCAATAGTAGGCGGATACTGCGCTAAGGTGGAAGCATTTCCTCTACTGCGTGGTATCCGTTTTTTTCTTTTTTTTCCAATGGAAAGGAGGTGGGTTTCTTCCAACATCGGGGATAGTTCTTCTTACATTGACAGTCGCCTTCGGTAGCATTACCATTACGTTTAAGACAGTGGTCTATTAGGGTGCTGCCTATTGCTTTACAATAACGTAAGAAGGTGACTAGAAGTGCAAGCAAGCTATCGACCGACAGTAGCCGAGATTAATCTGGATGATTTACGTGCCAACTACGAGGCTTTCCGTCAGGCATTACCGGCAGAAACGAAGTTTATGGCATGTGTCAAAGGAAATGCGTATGGCCATGGGGCAGTGGAAATTGCGCGTGAAATGGAATCACTGGGAGCGGACTATGTAAGCGTGGCTTTTTTGGATGAAGCATTGGAGCTGCGTCAGGCGGGAATACTACTTCCTATCCTGGTGATGGGATATACTTCACCTGAAGGCATAGCAGTGGCCTGGGAGAACAACGTCACCGTAACTTTATTCACACCGGAGGTATTGGAAGCGGTAAGAAATCTTCCTTTGGATCTCAACCATAGGCTTAAGGTGCACATCAAGATTGACAGCGGGATGGGACGGCTGGGATTGCTGCCAGCGGAAGCACCGGCTTTTATCGCTGAAGTGTATCGCACTGCGCAAGCGGAGCTGGAGGGAATGTTTACCCATTTTGCCAAAGCGGACGAAAAAGACAAAAGCTATACACTGGAGCAGCACCGACGGTTCACGGGCGTGGCGGAAGCACTTCGGGAACAGGAGATTCATCTCCCGATCATACATACGGGCAACAGCGCTACAGCCATAGATACACCTCATCTGTCCATCAATATGGTGCGTATAGGGATTAGTATATACGGATTGTACCCGTCAGCCGAGGTTAACCGGCAGCGGATCACCCTACGACCAGTATTGACGCTGAAGACGCAGGTGGCTTATATCAAAAGCCTGCCGCCCCACTGGGGCATCAGCTACGGTACGCGTTACGTCACGGAGAGTGAAGAAGTGATTGCAACGCTTCCGGTAGGATACGCAGATGGATATTCACGCATGCTAAGCGGCAAAGCTGAGGTGCTAATACGCGGACGCCGCGTTCCGGTCGTCGGTACAATCTGCATGGATCAGTGTATGGTATCACTCAAATCTTTCGCTGAAGAAGCGAAACAAATCAAAGCCGGCGAAGAGGTTGTGCTCATCGGAAGCCAATCGGGCGTGTCCATCACGGCAGACGAACTGGCATTCCAGCTTGGAACCATTCACTACGAAGTTATTTGCATGCTGGCTCACCGTGTACCGCGCGTATATGTTCGTGAAGGTACGCCACCACATTTAGTGAATGCCCTGCTAAAACTGTAATGTTCTTGTAATGAAGCAATAGGGAAAGTGTGCCAAAGAATACAGCTCGTAGACAACTATATGATGTATAGTCTATACGAACCACCATTTGTAGTTTATAATGGGATGCAGCATACTTGATATACTGACTGCATATATTCTTTGTATAAAATTCCTTGTATATTGCTACACTGAAAGACAAGGGCAGAAGGTTTGTGGGGGTGGAAGAGAAGGTGGCCAATTTGCAAAACACCAAAAGAATCATGATCAGCTTGCCCGATCATCTCTTGCAGGAAGTGGATGGAATCGTTCAACTGGAGAATTCCAACCGTAGTGAATTGATTAGGCAGGCCATGAAGTTGTACCTTAGTGAACGGAGGAAGAGATTTATCCGGGAATCCATGCAGCGTGGCTATATGGAAATGGCTAAGATCAACTTAACCATGGCGTGCGAGGCTTTTCTCGCGGAAGAAGATGCAGACAGTACTCTTGGCCGCTTAGTAAGCGGGGTGTAGACATTGATCGTTAAACGCGGCGACGTTTTTTTTGCCGACCTTTCCCCCGTAGTGGGGTCGGAACAGGGCGGAGTAAGGCCCGTTCTGGTTATCCAGAACGATATTGGCAATCGTTTCAGTCCGACGGTGATCGTGGCCGCAATAACGGCTCAGATCCAGAAAGCCAAGCTGCCTACCCATGTCGAAATTGATGCGGATTCTCACGGGTTTGACCGTGATTCCGTTATTTTGCTGGAGCAGGTTCGGACGATTGACAAGCAGCGCTTGACTGATAAAATCACCCACCTGGACGATGACACTATGCACAAAGTGGATGATGCACTTCAAATCAGTCTTGGTTTGATTGACTTTTAAGTATAAAGCAGCGGACCATAGATGAGTTCATGTTTGGGTGAAAAAGACGTACCGGTAGAGCATCCGGCACGTCTTTTTGCCGTTGCGGGATGGTTGGAATCCTGTTATGCGGGCTTGTATGCCGGAACTGGAAATCATCCGTTAGGTGCGTGCGAAGTAAAATATGGGCCGGGTGCCGCATTTTGGTGCCATGTGAAACTGTGATACTATTTGAAGTATGAATAAAATCGGTAAGCAGATACACGTAAAGAAAGAGGGATAAGATTGACCGTAGATAATAATACAGCTGCAGTAACTGATGAAGCAGCGGCTCAAAAGGAACAGGAAAATATTATTTTGGCCATTGCCAAAGAGCTGAGTATTAGTGCAAGGCAGGTACGGACAACGGCATCATTGCTGGACGAAGGCAACACGATTCCATTCATCGCCAGATACCGCAAGGAGATGACGGGAGAACTGGATGAAAACGCACTTCGCGATATTGAGGAGCGACTGGCATATCTGCGAAATCTGGGCGAACGCAAAAAGGACGTGATTCGCAGCATCGATGAGCAGGGTAAGCTGACCCCCGAGCTGCGCGAACAAATTGCCCGGGCAGTGAAGCTTCAGGAGGTTGAGGACCTGTACCGTCCTTACCGCCAGAAGCGGAAAACACGCGCGAGCGTTGCCAAAGAACGTGGGCTTGAACCGCTCGCGGATTGGATTATGGAGCAGAGACGTAACGGCAATGCCGAAGAAGAAGCTGCGAAATATTTGAATGCTGACAAGGGCGTTGAATCTGTTGAACAGGCGATTCAGGGAGCCATGGATATCATCGCGGAGAATATTGCAGATGATCCGGTGATTCGCTCTTGGGTGCGGGAATATACAGCCAGTCAAGGCATCCTGGTATCCGAAGCTAAAGATGCCGAGCAGGAAAGCGTTTATGAGAACTACTACAGCTACCGCGAGCCGGTTCATAAAATGCCCCCTCACCGTATTCTGGCGATTAACCGCGGAGAACGGGAGAACATCCTGAAGGTAGGCATTGAAATAGTGTCCGATAAAATCCATG
Source organism: Paenibacillus oryziterrae (assembly GCF_042610485.1). NCBI lineage: Bacteria > Bacillati > Bacillota > Bacilli > Caryophanales > Paenibacillaceae > Paenibacillus > Paenibacillus oryziterrae. The sequence continues at coordinate 65,149 of NZ_JBGJZO010000019.1, forward strand.
GCTTTATCTCCAGAAAGGTTGTGAAGGGCACTTCTCCGGTCGGGCCGCTGCTCACCACTGTCATTGAAGATGCCTATAAACGGCTGATTGCGCCATCGGTAGAGCGGGAAGTGCGCGGTGAAATGACTGATCGGGGTGAGAATCAAGCGATATCGATCTTCTCGGGTAATCTGCGCAGTCTGCTGCTGCAACCACCGGTTAAAGGCCGATGTGTGCTGGGTGTCGATCCTGCCTACCGGACAGGCTGTAAGCTGGCGGTAGTGGATGATACCGGCAAGCTGCTTGAGGTTGCCGTGACTTACCCGACACCGCCGAATAATAAGAAACGCGAAGCGGCGGCGAAGTTCAAGGAGCTGATTGCCAAATACGGCATCCAGCTCATCGTAATCGGCAACGGCACCGGCTCGCGGGAGACGGAGCAGTTCACCGCCGAGGTTATTGCCGAGATCGGCGATCCGGAGCTGGCGTACCTCATTGTCAATGAGGCAGGAGCCAGCGTGTACTCCGCCTCCAAGCTGGCGCAGGAGGAGTTCCCGGATCTGGATGTCGCGGAGCGCAGTGCGGCATCGATTGCCCGCCGCGTTCAGGATCCGCTGGCGGAGCTGGTGAAGATTGACCCGAAGGCGATCGGCGTCGGGCAATACCAGCATGATGTTTCGCAGAAGCATCTGGAGGAAAGTCTGAAGGCCGTCGTGGAATCTGCGGTTAACCATGTCGGGGTCGATGTGAATACAGCTTCCCCATCACTGCTGTCGTATGTGGCAGGGGTAAATGCGACGATCGCCAAGAACATCGTGAAGTTCCGTGAAGAGAATGGTAAATTCACAACCCGCAAACAGCTCCAGAAGGTGCCGCGCCTAGGCGCTAAATCCTATGAGCAATGCATCGGGTTCCTGCGGATTCCCGGCGGGGAGAATGCGCTGGACCGGACGCCGATTCATCCGGAATCCTATCCGGTCGTGGATCGTTTGTTCCGGGAGCTGGGGCTCTCAGCCGCTTCGCTTGGTACGAAAGAATTCGCAACGCAGCTTGAGGTACAAAGCGCTGAGGAGCTTGCCGTGAAGCTGGATGTCGGCGTACCTACCTTGCGCGACATCCTGGAGAGCCTTCAGCGCCCGGGACGTGACCCGCGCGAAGAACTGCCGCTGCCGATCTTCCGCACCGATGTGCTGAAGATCGAGGATCTGGTTCCCGGTATGGAACTTCAGGGAACCGTCCGCAACGTTATCGACTTCGGCGCTTTCGTCGATATCGGGATCAAGAACGACGGGCTGGTGCATATCTCCCAGCTCAGCGGCAGCTTCGTGAAGCACCCGATGGATGTGGTCTCCATTGGAGACAACGTAACCGTATGGGTAATGGGCGTCGACCTTAAAAAAGGCCGCGTCAGCCTAACCATGCGCGCACCGCGCGGATAAGCGTATATACACGGGCGTGGTTATCTTAGGTGCCTAACCATGCGCCTGCTACGCAGATAAGCATAAATACCAAAGCCATCTACTTTGTTGCAAGAAGTAGATGGCTTTTTTATGTTTGATATTAGTTGGATATTAGTTCAGGTAAGATACCTCGGCGGCATTCTGAAGTAGCACAATGCAAATAAAGGGTATAGCCGCATGATATTGGATGGTAAGGAAGGTAACCATGTCTTTGTGCATTTCAGCGCCATTTCATCTGATCCTATTAGAAAAGCGCTGTTGTACTTTACAGCTAATTCAAGAAACTCTGTACCTCTCTGTTCCCGTCCTAATCCCATCTGTTGCATTTTGTGCAACAGAATGAGGAAGAAACAGGCGATTTTATATCTTCTGTTGCATTTAGTGCAATTGAATTTATAGGATACGGTGTTTTGAAGGAAATCTATTGCACAAAATACAATAGATTGATCAAAATAGAGTAACTCAGCACCAATCTACTGCACAACATGCAATAGATTGATTACTGGGCATTACCCGGTATATTCTATCGCACATAGTGAGGTTGCAGAATCAGCAGATTAACTTACAACACGGATCTTAGCTCCCTTATGTCATGAAAAATCTTCTTCCCGCTGTCCTCAGCGATGCGCACCATTTCATCGGCTCCCTTGGAAGGGCCGCCGATACGGAGGACGGCGTCGCAATGGGCCAGCAGACGGATGGAAGAGGGGTGGAAGATCTCATTGAATAGTTCATCCCCGGTCTCCTTGGATCCTGCCGTGTCCAATAAGGGCAGCGCATACCACTCGCCGAGCACTGGCAGGTGCCCAAGCCGGTATACCTGAAGGGCAGCATCGTTCATGGCCTTGAGGTTCTCTGCGATTTTGTCAGGATCGTCCCCGGTTCCCGAGCGGTATGGCCCGGCTACAAGAATATGCATAGAATCACATACCTCCGAATGCTCAATCATTCCATGAAGCTTCACATGCTGCAGCAGCATAATCGTCTTGGCATCCTTGATTTCCCCGGAGGAGACCATTTCCATCGCTCTAGCGAACGGAATCTCCAACACTTCTATGTTCTCCTGTTCCTCATCGAGTCCCCCGCCCCGTCCGGTTTTCATCTCGTCGGAATATTCAGCTACGAACAGATATAAGATCTCTGTAACTGAGCCGGGAGACATGTCTAACCATATCCAAGGACATGGGCTTTTTCCTGCTGCATAAGCCTTAACGGGATGCCGGAGGAGAGAAATATCATCTTGCTCAAAATAAGGAGGATTCTCTTATGAACCCGAATGTACGCATAAAATCCGTTGATTTATTATCCGACAACTGGTACACGCTGAGAAAGTACACCTTCGACTATCAGCGCAGTGACGGCACCTGGGAAGAGCAGCAGCGTGAAGCTTACGACCGCGGAAATGGTGCAGCCATCCTCCTCTATAACAAGCAGAAAAAGACTGTCGTGCTGACACGCCAATTCCGCCTCCCCTCCTATGTGAACGGGAATGAATCGGGAATGCTTATCGAGGCATGCGCCGGACTTCTTGACAAGGACAGCCCGGAAGAATGTATTAAGCGTGAAGCAGAGGAAGAAACCGGCTACCGCCTGTCGCAGATTCACAAGATCGGGGAAACCTAGCTTCCGGTCTCCGATACTTTGCGTTCTACGTAGGCCGTGAATCGCTCAAGCGTTTCACCCTGAAGCTTGATTCCGGCATTCATAGGTGTAGAGGTCATGTAGCGGATCAACGGTCCGGCTTCTGTGACGACTAAAGAATCCGGGTAGCGGACAAGTTCGACTTCCGGGAACCACGGACTCAGCAGCTCCGCACCGTTGTATAGATTGAACTGCTCAATCGTATCATCCAGTACACGTAGCTCCGGATCAAAAGCTCGCGCAAGCTCTTCCATCTCCGCCAGATGGCGGCTGCTCATTGTGGAGGCTAAGAAAGAACCGCTTCTCTGCAGCACGCGGGAGATCTCTGACAGCCCGAGCGGCAAATGATCAACATGGTACAGCATGTGGCCCGCGATGACGATATCGAATTCCTCCTCCGCAAAAGGCAACGCCTGCACATCAGCCTCCAGGAAGCGGAACCTTGCGGAATTCAACTCTACTGCTCCGCTTGGGAAGTTCTTAGAAGAACTGAGGGCTCTGGGCGAAGGAGTCTCAATCGGACCCATTGCATCTTTGGGGGAACTTTCAGAAGAAGAACGCAACGCGCTGCGGGCGTCTTCCAGCATACCGGCAGAAACATCAGCTAGCGTGACTTCAAAGTAAGCCGGAATCCGTTCCAGGTTTCGTGTCCACAAAGTGCCATCACCACACCCGATGTCGAGAATTCTACAGGGAGCAGCCACGGATTCCCGTCGTCCGGCTTCGGCCAGAACGTGATCAAAGAACCAAGTATGCCAGCCGATTGGATTAGTACTGAACCGGTCATACAGATGTATGCGTGACTGCAGACGGGTAGCGTTGCGGTACTGTTCACCCCAATCCTTCTCTGACCGGACAGTCTGTATGATCCGGGCAAGTTCTTCCCAGTCCGGGTTTTGGTGCTGCCGCTCCATATAAAGAATGGAGCTATCAATAGCCTTTGCCACGCTCTCCATATGCCGCATTTTTTGCCGGATGAGTTGCTGTTGCAGGTACAGGGAGCGCTGCAGATCCGTACTCTCTCCCTCATTTTCAAGAAGGGATTTCATTTCGTCCAAGGACAATCCGATGAACTTCAGCATTGAGATTTTCTGCAGTCTGGCCATATCACTTTCGTTATATAGACGTGTATCACCCTCGTACTGGGAGGGCTTCAGCAACCCAATCCGGTCATAATAACGGAGTGTCCGCACCGTCATTCCTGTGCGTCTTGCGATTTGCCCGGTGGTCCAGCCTATTGGCTTCATGTGTTCCCCCCTATAACGGATTACTGATGTTGATAAATTCAGTATATCAGGTGACGTAACGTCACCCACAAGCGCTGAATTATTATCATTCAGAAATAAGTTACAGCAAGAGTATCAAACGGAGAATGTCCAAGCGGTTACCAGACTTAAGTTACAGGGTACATCGGGTAGCTTAAAGGGAATACGGCCAGGCATACCAAAAAACCTCCAGATATCTCTGCATACCCTGGTTCGGGCAGAGAGGTACCTGGAGGTTATTTTTGTAAAAAGTGTTCCGTATGAATCAGCTCTTTATTTAGATGAAGCGGAAGAAGATGATCCGGATGCCACGATCTTAGCGGTAGCTGTATAGCCTTCCGGCAGATACGTCACAACGGAGGCTTTAGAGATCACTTGGGCAACCATTTTGTCAGGGTCCGGTGTGGTTACACGGTAGTAGATTACGGCTGTTTTGTCTTTGCCGAATTCGATCTTGTCAATCGCCAGGCCATACCCCGGGTTAGGCAGATTATCGACTGTCAAAGTTACCTTGTTCACGCCTTCCGCAGCTTTTACCACAGAGACTACGGCTTGCTCGTAGACCGGTGTTTGCGGCTGAGGCTGTTGATTCGGAGTGATCACCTTTTTGGCAAATTGAGCGGCATCATAGATCCAGACTGCGGCTTCTGCACGGGTCACGGGATCATTTGGACGGAATTTACCGCCTGCATCCAAAGTGATGAGATGTGTGTTCAGAAGAATTTGAAGACTGTTCATCACTTCACCAGACAGCTTATCGCCGTCTGCCACATTCACATACATCTTGGTTACAGCGAATTCGCCTTTGCTCAGGAGCGCCTGAGTCATCAGATGAGCAAATTGCGCACGTGTCATTACACTGTTCGGATTCACATTTTTGTCAATGGACAAGCCGTTCTGCTCGGCAATCACGAAAGCTCGGGCATACCAGGATTTGTCGCTGACTTTATCAAAATAGTCACTTGCCTTGGATGGAGTTCCTGGTGCTGCATTAGCCTTCAACTGCAGGCCGCTGACGATAAACTGCACGCCTTGAGCAAAGGTTACGCTTGATTTGGGCGCGAATTTGTTGGAAGTTACACCGTTAATAACGCCGTTACTGTGCAAAGCGTTGATCTTACCTTCAGCGGGATTTCCTTTCAAATCGGAAAATGCGAACGCTGAAGCTCCAAAGGATACGGATGCTGCCAGGATACTGCACGCTATAGTTATTTTTTTAGCGCGGTTGATTACATTATGTTTATTCATTGTCCTCATCACCTCACCCTTATAGATGTCAGGTTGCCGTAAAAGGTTGCAGTTCATGTGAAAAATTTTAATAAATCGGCCAGATGTACATAGAACAGTCTCCATGCTATTTACGCTGGAACATGTCCGGCTTAAACTGTAGACTAGTGAATGATAGCGTTCTCGTTAATTTATTATAGACAATGATTGGAGCACATAGATCATGCAGCACAGGATGGAACGAATGAATATTGGGATATTTGCGCATGTGGATGCCGGGAAGACGACAACGTCTGAACACATGCTGTATGAGAGCGGGCGCATCCGCGCACTGGGCAGTGTGGACAGCGGAACCGCGCTGACCGATTCCCTTGAGGTGGAGCAACAGCGGGGGATTTCCGTGCGTGCGGCGCTGGCCTCTTTTAACTGGAAAAGCGTTCAGATTAACCTCGTCGATACCCCCGGGCACGTCGATTTCCTGTCGGAGGTGGAGCGTTCGCTGCGCGTGATGGACTGTGCCGTGCTGATTCTGTCGGCGGTAGAAGGTGTGCAGGCGCAGAGCGAAATGATCTGGAATGCGCTGCGGAAGCTGAACATCCCGACGATTATTTTTATTAATAAAATGGACCGCGTGGGCGCTGATCCAAATGCTGTATTGGCTCAGGCCCGTACCTATCTGTCGGACAATCTCATTCCCGTGCAGCAGCCGCTCGGTAAGGAGCAGGAATTCACGGGTACGGCGGATTTATGGGACAAAGGTACGGATGCCGGGATGCAGACCGAGCTGCTGGAAGCGCTGGCCGAGCGGGATGAAGCCTTACTTGAGGCGTATATGTCGGGTGCTGCTATCAGAATGGATGACTGGAAAAGGCATATGGCCGGGAAAGTAGCAGACGGTCAGCTGTTCCCAGTAGTATTTGGAGCGGCTGCCAGAGGGATCGGGATTACCGGGCTTTTGGATGCCATGCTGGATTATTTGCCGCGTGCAGGCGGGGATGCCGGGCAGCCCGTGTCAGGGGTTGTCTACAACATCCAGCGCGATAAAAATATGGGGCGTATGGCCTTTGTCCGCTTGTACGAGGGAACGATCCGCAACCGGGAGACGGTGCTTAATTTTACGCAGGGCAGCCAGGGCAAAATCACGCAAATCCGCAAGGTAGAAGGCGGACGTACGGAGGATGTGGGAGCACTGGAGGCAGGGGACATCGCCGTCCTGTACGGACTTCCCGATGTCCGGGTCGGAGATATCCTCGGGAGTCCCGATGCTGTTCCGCAGGAGGCGAAGCTCGCGGTGCCGCTTCTTACCGTGCGTGTGCACTGGGAGGCAGGGACTGACGACCATCAGGTTATCGGCGCACTTCAGGAGCTGGCCGACGAGGACCCGCTGCTGGATGCCCAATGGCTTCCCGAGGAGCGGGAGCTGCATATCAAGGTGATGGGACCGATCCAGCTGGAGATTCTCGGCAGTGTGCTGGAGACCCGTTACGGGCTGAAAGTAACCTTCGGACAACCCTCTGTCATCTACAAGGAAACACCGAAGACCACAGGTGAAGGCTTCATCGCCTATACGATGCCAAAGCCATGCTGGGCGATTCTGCGCTTTCATATTGAGCCGGGCCCGCGTGGCAGCGGCCTGTCCTACGAATCGGTGGTGCGAAGCTCGGATCTGCTGCCGCAGTATCAGAACGAGACGGCACGGCGTGTACCGGAAGCGCTCCAGCAGGGGTTATATGGCTGGGAGGTTACGGATCTCAAGATCACGCTGACCGAGGGGCAGCATCATGTGTGGCATACGCATCCGCTGGATTTCGCTGTGGCAACCCCGATGGGCATCATGGACGGCTTGTCCCGGGTCGGCACCAAGCTCCTGGAGCCGATTCTTCAAGTGAGGATCGTTGTCCCGGAAGAGAATGGCGGGCGGGTCATGAACGATCTGGTGCAGATGCGCGGCACCTTTGAGCCGCCGCTGCTCCAGGGGGACCGGATGATCATTGAAGGCCGGCTGCCGCTGGCGACTTCACTGGATTATCCGGTGGCGCTCAGCTCGTATACGAAGGGGCGCAGCACGTTCACTTCTTTTTTCACCGGATATGAAGAATGTCCGCCGGATGTGACCGCAGAGCGTACCCGGAGAGGTGTGAATCCGCTGGATCAGGCCAAATATATTCTGAGTGTGCGGAAGGCACTATAAAGGGTGCTTTGTTTCAAGCAGGAAAGACTCGGGTTAATGGGCTATATAAGCGCTTGTAATTACAATTTATATAATCCAAATTTGAAAGGAGAGAATGATAATGGATCCAAACTACAAGGACAGAAGCGTCGAAGTGGAACGTACTGAGGTGCATAAGAAATCCGACTCCAGCCTTGTCGCATCCACATTTATCAAATACGCCGCCTATCTGATTATTTTCTTCGGTGTATTGTTCTTCCTGGTCAAATACGTCTTCCCGATGTTCTAAAGCGGCTTGCAACATATTAAGACGGGTTCAACTAATGACCGGATTGTGAGTCCACCCTGCTATTGATGGGGGTGGATTTTTGGTGATTTCATACGGAGACAGATTGAACCTTCTACTTCAGAAGGGAAACTACCAGCTACCGGAGAATATATAGGGGTTAACTAGAAGGAATCAATTTCCCCTATTGGGGCATTTTGGTTTGAGAGATTTCAGTGCGGGGAGAGGCAGTAATGAAACTATTTATAGCATTGCTATTATTCATCAGTTTAGCTGGTTGTTCCAGCATCCAATCGGGGGATAGCCCGCAGGCTTCAGACATTTCGCAGACCTCAGCCACACCGCAGACCTCAGCAAGTCTGCAGACCTCAGCTTCAACACAGAATTCTACTGCCACGCCGCAGGTAACGAACAACCCGCAAGAGACCCTGATGACTGAAGATGAAGCTGTTGAACTCATTAAATCGAAGCTGACCAATGAAGACCTGAGAGTGTCCTCAGTACGGTCACGGGGATTGGACAAGAATGGGAACTATACAATTACGCAAAGCTTCTCTGCAACAACGGAGGTTATGGAATGGTTTCACGTAAATCCGCGTACGCGCGAGATAACATGTGATTTCATGTCGGGTATGTGTTTTGCGAACCAAGTTGAATCGACCCGAGCCCCGCTGACACCTGAACAAGAACAAGCGCAGGCACTTGCCAGAGATTACGCTAAAAGACACTTCGCCGATTTAGAGTATGTTGACGGGATTACCTTTGTTTCGCTGAGTCATGAGGATCAGGGTAAACTAGTCTTCCAAGTCTATAATGTAGGGAGTGGAAGATCAAAGACCATTGACTGGCTAACCGTTGATCTCACTGCCCGGACGGTCACTCCGATGTTGATCAAGGAGACACAAATCGATAAAGACGATTTCGCAATTATGATCAATGAAAATATAGTGCCGTTACACGGCTGGGATAATGAAATTGACCTTATCTCTTTACTTGGAGAACCTCTTTCGCAGCATACGACTACGCTTCAAAATGCGGATACCCTCACAGGCTCTTATCTTAAAGAAATAAAGTATCCCGGTCTTGAGATGGAGTTGTTCTCTCCGAAGGGGAATGGCAAAACCTTCTGGATAATGAGTATGAAATTAACGGATTCCACTCAGACAACCGTCAAAGGACTAAGAGTAGGTATGAATCTGGACGATTTAAAAAGCGCGTATCGTGACATCCCGATTGCTCCAGATGGCAGAACGGATCCGGACAACTGCGCTTATAGGATCTCTATTCCTGAGAAATACGACTATGCGCGGTATGAAGTGAAGCATGGTGTCATTCACGAAATTTACATCTATAATGAGATTCCTTGATGAGATGCGTTAGGCAGATTATTGGCTAGCTCCTTATAAAATTACCCGGCCGCATATCCCGCAGCCGGGTATTTCTCTACCCCTTCACTTCAGCCGCCTCCGGTGAGGTCAGCACCAGCCGCCCATCGGCCAGCTCTAGTTTCACTTTGTTCGTATCCTTGACGCCTATGGACTCCAGGTAGGCGGCCGGAATCTGCAGGCGGCCAGCCTTATCAAGGATGGCGTATTCCACATGGGAATCCTCCGCAGCTTCGGCAGAGATAATGCCTTGCTCCAGCTCCTCAAGCTCCTCCGCGTAGGATTTGCGGCGGATCATTTCCGATGAAGTCTTGCCGTCGCGGATGGAGACGACCCGGTCCACCTTCTTCGCCAGCAGCGGGTCATGGGTTACGATGACGATAGTGATACCGATCGTCCGGTTCAGCTCCCGGAACAGATCGAGGATCTGGTCCGACATGCGGGAATCGAGCGAGCCGGTGGGCTCATCAGCCAGCAGCAGCCGGGGATTATTGGCGAGTGCGATGGCGATGGCCACCCGCTGCTGTTCCCCGCCGGATAGCTGCTGGAGCCGGTTGTCCTTGCGGTGGCCGAGGCCGACGGCTTCCAGCAGCTCAAGGGCGCGTTCACGCTTGCGGCGTCCGCCGAGCAGCATGGGCAGCTCCACATTTTCTAGCGCGGTGAGGTAAGGGACGAGGTTCCGCGCGTTATTTTGCCAGACGAACCCGACACTTTCCCGTTTATAGCGGACGAGCTCGCGTTCGGTCATCTTCAGCATGTTCTTGCCGTCTACCATTAGGCTTCCAGCCGAGGGACGGTCGAGTCCCCCCAGCATATTAAGTAGCGTCGATTTGCCGCTCCCGCTGTTGCCGATAATCGCCATCAGCTCCCCGGCCTCCACCTGGAGGTCGAGACCCTGCAGGGCGAACACTTCGAGATCGGCGGCCTTGTAGATTTTGACGAGGCCTTCACAGTGGATCATCTGTTAATCCTCCCCCAGCTTGAGCGCCTGATGGATGCGGATACGGGACAACATATAGCCCAGCACCCCGAGGCCCAGCAGTAATGTGAAGCCGACAATCAGATATAATCTGGCGAAGTCCCCTGAAGCGAAGACCACCCGGAATGGTGGAACGAGACTACCCGGATTAAAAGCAATCTGGAAATTCGGCACGAACAAACGGCTTGTAACATTCCCGACAATGACACCGATGAGCAGTGCAGTGCCGGAGGTCAGCAGCTGTTCCAGCGCAAGCATGCCGATCAACTGCCGCAGCGACAGGCCGATGGCTCGCATGATGCCGTTCTGCAGTGTTCTTCCTTTAAGCGACAGCATCCAGTAGAGCAGGAATCCGACAAAGGTAACTAGGATGGAGATCAGAAATCCGAGCGTCAGAATGCCGTTCAGCGCCATCAGGAAAGGGTCGTTCTTCGCCCGGACCAGTTCCTCCCGGGTATTAATAATCTGGTTAAGAGGGATATCCGACTTCTCAATTCCTTGGTAAAAAGCGGCTGTAGATACTTCCGGCTTCATCTTAATCCATACCTGATAAGGCTCCAGCGCCAGCTGCAGCTGAATCCGTGAGAGGTGGCCGACAATCAGCATCGGAACCTCAGACCCGGATGAGGCCTCTTCCGAGTCTGAGCTTGCAGTACCTGCAGCAGGGTTCGGATTGAAGGTCGGGAAGTAGGGGAGAATCCCGTATACAATAAAGGGCTGCGGGCTGATATCATCCCAGCTCACCCACAGCGTATCGCCCGCTTTCAGCTTGTTCTGGTCGGCTAATGTACTTGAGATGAGCACCGCGCGGGAGTCCGGAGCGATCAGGTTCAAGTAATCACTAAACGGATAATGTAGAAGTTCGTTTTGGAACCACGCGGTTGCGCCAAAATCATCGGAATCAATACCCATCAGCCGTGCTCTGCCACTGCCGTCTCCCGCTTTAAAAACCGCATTCTCTTTCACAAACACCTTGGCTGCATGCTCCACTCCAGGGAGCTTCAGATAAGGATCGTAAGGCGGCTCCGTGTAGTGTACCGATTTGGTGATGGGTGTCGCTGACCCTCCGGCTGCTCCCGCAAAAGCTCCGCCCCCCGCAGGTGTAGCAGCCGCATCACTCGGCCATTTCCCGGAGAGGGTGAAATCTGCACCGTTCTTATAGCGGATTCGTTCTTCCGTATTGTTGTTGACCGTTCGTGCGGCACCTGCACTGAATACACCGGTAGCTATGGTGATAATCAAGAAAATCATCAGGAACTGATACTGGCTGCTCGCCCGTCCCACCTGAATCAGCGTGGCATACCAGGAGGGCGGCCAGAAACTCCGGCCCAGTCTGTAGATCAGCCGCAGCAGGAGCGGATACAGCCGGAGAAGCAGCAGACCCCCGCCGACAATGAACAGGGCAGGCACGACGAACTGGAGCGGGTCAATTCGCAGGTCATCGGCCTGCAGGCCAAGGCTCTGCAAATCACTCAGCCGTTTGCGGAAGCTGAACAGCCCATAACCGGATATCGCCAGCAGCAGCACATCCAGGAAGCTTTTGTGCCATAGCGGCGTTTTGTGCAGGCGGGCTTGCTGTTGCTTATGTCCAACAATAGTGACACGGGTCGCACGAATCACAGGAATGAGCATCATGACCCAAGAGACACCAGCGGCGGCCCCGGCATAACGAAACGCTTTGGCGCTCAGATGAACTGGCAGGCTGGCACGCTGGACGAACTCCAGAAAGCCATTCGAGGCGCCCAGCACCCGGGTTAGCAGAGTGGCGATGAAAGGGCCTGCCGCCAGAGCGGCAGCGCTGAGGATCAATCCTTCTATGGCAAAAGACAGCACAATCTGCCACCTTGCTGCCCCGCGGCTGCGCAGTACGGCAATCTCATTTTTTTGCCGGTCCACGATCAGATTAGACACCATGAACATATAGAATCCGAGCATGATGAGCACCGGAATATTGAGCGACCACATCAGCAAGCTGAGCCGCTCGGACCGCTCGAAATATTGTTCAATCGTCTTAGTCGCAGGCACGTCGAAATCCGCCTGGTAGGGCAGAACCTTGGCATAGGCCGTGTCTTGAATCAGCTGCACCGTCTGTAGAAAAGGATCAACCTTACTCAGTTCCATCCGGCTATAGTCCAGCACGAAATACCAGCTTGCCAAAGACACTGCCGCTTTGCGGCCCTCTACCAGCTCCTTCTGGAACAAGTTCTCGTTCATTACGAACACGCGGTTGTAATCACTCATGAGCGGGTCGCGGAAGTAGAGATCATCGTCATCTTTTTTCTGAAACAAGCCTACCGGTTTAACCCGGAGATGGAGATTCAGCTCATTGTCGTCCAACTTGATAATATTGCCGAGAATGAAGTTGAATTCCTGCAGGGTCCGCTGGTTAACCATGACCTCGTACACACCATCAGTATTCTTTGCAGAAGAGGGCAGGCGTCCGTCGACCAGCTTCACATGCTCTTCGATCCCGCTTGCCGATTTCACGCCTGCTGTCGGTTTAAGTTTCTTGGGATTGGCCGCGGCACCTTCCACTTGGAGCTGCATAAATTTCGTGATCCGCTCGGACACCAGCTCACGGAGTGGCAGCTGAAAGCCGGGTGCCGCCGTATTTTTCATGAAGCTGTCCATTTCATCAATGGTCTTGAGCCGCTTATCCATGCTGCCTTCTGAGAAGCTGAGCTTGGTGTAGTGGCTTGCGGGATATGTATTGTAGTCCAGTTGGAGCTGCTCCAAATCCTTCACAAGCATGCGGGACAGGATAGCTTCGGAATATACGGGCATGGTGCTGACCAGTGAGGAGGTCATGACCATGCCGATCAAGAGGCTGATGACCAGCCATTTGTTTTTAATCATTTTGCGGATAATCATGATAAGTAGTGCCATGCCGTAGCCTCCCCGAAACGCCAAATAATAATCCGGTTACTGCAGTACAATGACCTGGCCTTCTTCCAGCCCCTTGGATATCTCTACTTCAGTGGAGCCGATAACTCCGACTTCGACATCAATCTCCCGGAGCCGTTTGCCGTCCTCCAGGACGCGGACGAAGTTTCTGCCGAGGTAGGTACGCAGACCGTTCTTGGGGATTTTAATGATGTCGTCCCGTTGCTCCGTAATAATGTTGACGATGGCTTGTGATCCGATTTCGGTGCCATCCGGCAGCTTCGGAACGTCGAGATAGAGCGTATGGGCGTATTTCTCGGCCAGATCCTTATTTAAGGTATCCGGTGCTGAACTCGGCGTTTGTACGACCTTGGCGGGGAACACCTTTTTCTCAATCTCCACTTCGGCTGGTGACCCGACATCCACATTGCTTAGATCGACTTCCGTACCTATTGTCATGGTTAGGCGCAGCTTCTCAGGATCGGAGACGACAACCAGCGTCTGATAGGGCTCGACGTAATCACCTTCCGCCAGTGTCTCCGTAAAGGTCACCTGACCATCCATTTTCGAAGTGATCACTTTACTGCTGTATTGGTCCTTAAGCTTGTCGTATTTGATCTCTTCGATTTCAAGGGACAGGCTTGCGATCCGGCGTGCTTCCTTATCGGAGGCGGGGGTCATCTTATAGGCATATTTGGCTTTCTCAAGAGCCAGCTCCTGCTCTTTCAGCTGAAGATCGATGCCGTCTAGAATGAGCCGGACAAGTACATCGCCTTTCTTAACGGTGTCGCCTGCCTGTACTTCAATCTTGTCGATGCGCCCGCCTTGGCCGGTGTATTGGGCGATATCTGTGGATACAGAGACGAAGCTGCCGGTGTCGCTGATCTCCTTGCGCAGAATTCCTCTTTCGGCAGTAATGGTACGGTAATTTTCTTGGGCAGGTTTGACCAGCGGCGGATTGAGCTCGGCTTCTTCTTCAGGCAGGAGTGAACAGCCGGAGACAGCAGAGCACAGCAGGAGTGAGACACCAATAGCGATAATTGATTTAGTTCGTGGCGACAATTTGTCCATCCTCCAATTCATAGACATGATCGACAATATCCATAATGGCCGGGTCGTGGGTGGTTAGAATGACGGACAGCCCCTGCTGCACCAGATCCCGAAAATTCTTGATAATACTCAGCCCCGTACGACTGTCCAGCTCGGCGGTTGGCTCATCGGCCAGAATCAGCTTTGGTTTATGGGCGATGGCACGCGCGATGGCGGTACGCTGTTGTTCACCCCCTGACATTTCGAACGGCCGGTGATGCATCCGGGACGCCAGTCCAACCTGCTCAAGGGCATGTATCGCCGCCTTCTGCCGTTCCTTACCCGGATAATCTGCGATGCGCAGCATAAACTCCACATTCTCATAAGCCGTCATCAGCGGAATAAGCGCGAACGATTGAAAGATCAGTCCCATCTTACTCCGGCGGATCTCATCCCGCTTGCGGTCAGACTCCTTCGTCAAGTCATACCCGTCAAAAATAATCGTCCCATCGGTAGGTTGGTCGAGCGCTCCAAGCAGGTTGATTAGCGTGGTTTTACCGGAGCCGGACCGGCCTTTAAAAACAATCAGCTTGCCTGCCGGTATGGACAAATCGACGCCCTTTAGTACCGTAACAGCGCCCTTGCCGCGCCCGAACGTCCGGGTAACGCCCGAGGCACGGATGATCTCATGCGAGGTTTCCGTCATTAAGCAGCCTCCTAAAAGTTTTGTGGAGCATCCGCTTCCTTGAATAAGCTACGAAACAAAACTCGCATCGGAAGCATAAGCTCCAATTAAGCCAATACTATGCTTCGTTAAAATATTGCGTATCTGCAAGCGTTTCCCATATCGTTCTTCTTCAATGTACTACAGTGAATGGAAATAACAATGTCTTGGATTGCGCTGTTTCATGGTGGATATTACGTTCTTGGATTTGTCCCTCGTCCGCCAATATGTTACATTTTCAATATCATCGTTCGGGAGGTTAATCATGCAGAACAAAATCAGTGAAGTTTTACTGCAGAATTGGGATTATTGCATGGATGTAGAGGACTGGTCACCGCCGCTCCGAGATGCACTGGATGGGGTAGACCATGTACAGGCTTCCTGGAAGCCGCAGGGTGAAGAGGGGAATTCGATCTGGGAGACGATAAACCATCTGACTTATTATAAAGAGAGACTGCTTCGTAAGCTGAAAGGGCTAGAGCAGTTGCCTGACCTGGAGAACAATACAGCAACATTTACAGTAACGGAATCAGGAGAAGACGCCTGGCAGAATGCCGTTGCCAAACTGAAGAAAGTTCACGCCGATCTCAGGGAGATTATCGAAGCGCTTGAAGAGGGGGCATATGACTGGGGTGGTTCGGGTCATGCTCCAGGCGAAGAAGTGATGAGCCTTATTCTGCATGATGCCTATCATACCGGTCAGATCGTGCTTCTCCGCAAGCTTCAGGGCTCATGGCCTTCACAGCGTAGCTTCAATTAAATAACGGGATTCAGGGCTGCTCCAATTATGGGGCGGCCTTTTATTTTTGGCAATCCAAACTATCATAAAAAATGGGAAAAAAGCAATATTCTAAAAAATGATACACTCTTTCTTAGTTTTACTACACTCCAATTTTTGGATAATTGGCGTACGATTGGGTTGCAGCGTGAAGACAGCTTGTCTGTAACGTTATTTGATGAAGGAGGTACAGTAATGGTCAAACGATTATTTTCAGCATTTTCCGCACTGGCTATTGTGATCAGCTTGTATTCGGCAGGTCCCGGTACTGCAACGGCGGCAACAATCGCTGAGGCGAACCAGACGATTTTTGGTCCGAATGTGTATGTGTTTGATCCCACAATGCCAGCTGCGGACATCCAGGGCGTGACTTCTTCGGTATTTACTGCACAGGAATCCAATGAATTCGGAAGTTCGCGTACGGCCTTTCTCTTTAAACCAGGTACGTACAATGTCAATTTCAATGTGGGCTTCTATACCCATGTAGCCGGTCTCGGACAGAATCCTGGGGACGTCAATATCACCGGAGGACTGAATGTGAATGCGGACTGGGATAACGGGAACGCAACCCGGAATTTCTGGCGCGCGATCGAGAACCTTACGATTACCCCGTCCAGCGGAACGACGCAAATCGCCGTATCTCAGGCAGCTCCACTCAGACGCCTGCATATTCAAGGGAAACTGGATCTCTTCGATTTCGATTCCAACTGGAACGCAGGCTGGGCAAGCGGCGGATTCCTGGCTGATTCCAAGGTGGATGGCGCCGTTCTTCCCGCTTCGCAGCAGCAATGGTTCTCAAGAAACAGCTCATGGGGAAGCTGGGCGAACGGTGTGTGGAATATGGTTTTTGTAGGTGACACTAATACCCCTACAGGAGTATTCCCTGACCCTCCATATACAGTCGTCGATCAGACTCCCGTCATCCGCGAGAAGCCGTATCTCTATATTAACGGAGCCGGGCAGTATCAAGTTTTTGTGCCGGCACTTCAGACTAATACCCAGGGAACTAGCTGGGCCAACGGATCAACACCGGGCACTTCCATTTCGATCGACCAATTCTATATTGCGCGTCCGGATACAGCTACAGCAGCAACCCTGAATGCAGCGCTGAGCCAGGGTAAAAACCTGCTGTTCACCCCCGGGATTTTTCACCTGAATGATACGATCCGCATCATGAATCCGAACACAGTTGTGCTGGGCATCGGTATTCCTACCCTCGTGCCGGACAACGGGCAGGCAGCCATGTCGGTAGCCGATGTGGACGGTGTCAAAATCGCCGGGCTCACCTTCGATGCAGGTCCGCAGAATTCACCTTCCCTTCTGGAAGTAGGTCCGACAGGCAGTGCGGCAAGCCATGCAGCGAACCCGACCTCACTGCATGACCTTACCTTCAGAACCGGAGGAGCTACAGCAGGTAAAAATGATGTGAGCTTAAAGATCAACAGCAATCACGTGATTGGTGACCACTTCTGGATCTGGCGTGCGGATCATGGCGCCGGTGCAGCATGGACAAATAATGTGTCCAAGAACGGACTTGTGGTTAACGGCAACAATGTGACTATATACGGTCTGTTTAATGAGCATCACAATGAATATCAGACGTTATGGAACGGTAATTTCGGTCGATTGTATTTCTACCAATCCGAAATTCCATACGATGTTCCTAATCAGGCATCGTGGATGTCGAAGAACGGAACTGTCAACGGATTTGCCTCATATAAAGTGGCAGATACCGTCACAAACCATGAGGCTTGGGGACTCGGCGTATATTCCTATTTCCGGGATGCAGCCGTGAAGCTGGATAGTGCCATCGAGGTGCCTAATGTTACCGGTGTGAAAATCCACCATGCGACTACCATATGGTTATCCGGAACGGCAGGCAGTGAAATTACACATATCGTCAATAATCTCGGCGGACGGGTGTATGCGAATACACCGGCTGAAGCGATGAGACAGACACTTGCGGAATTTGCCGGCAACGGGGCAGGTGATACCACCGCACCAAGTATACCGGCGAATCTCACAGCAACTGCAGCCTCCAGCAGCCAGATTAATCTGAGCTGGAGCGCTTCGACGGATAATGTGGGCGTGACCGGCTATGAAATTTACCGGAACGGCACGCTTATCGGAACATCGATTACAGCGGCTTACAGTGACACCGGACTTACGGCATCAACCGCCTACAGCTACACCGTCAAGGCGAAGGATGCTGCCGGCAATCTGTCAGGAGCCAGCAATACGGCTATTGCAACTACACAAGCAGGCAGCGGAACAGGTATCGCGCTTGACCGGACCGGCTGGACAGCAACATCCTCTCCTACTAGCGGCGATGTACCGGCCAACCTGCTGGATGGCAGTATGGCTACCCGTTGGAGCACGGGAGTACCGATGGCTCCGGGCCATTCGTTCACCGTGGATATGAAGGCAACTAAGAATGTGAATAAGATTGTGATGGATTCTACAGGAAGTGACGGCGATTATGCCCGTGGCTATGAAGTATACGTGTCGGCTGACGGCACAAACTTTGGCAGCGCGGTAGCCAGCGGAACAGGCACCGGTCCTGTAATCACCGTGAATTTCACGGCGCAGAATGCGCGTTATATCAAAGTCGTGCATACAGGTACGAATGCAAGCTGGTGGTCTATCCGTGAAGTCAACGTATATGGCAATGGGGCTGCCGATACCCAAGCACCAAGCACACCTGCGAACCTGACGGCGACCGCCGCTTCCAGCAGCGTCATTAATCTGAGCTGGACGGCTTCGACAGACAATGTAGGTGTGACAGGGTATGAAATCTACCGCTCTGGAGCCCTGATCGGTACATCGACAACAGCGAGCTATAGCAACACAGGTCTTACTCCATCAACCGCCTACAGCTATACTGTGAAAGCTAAAGATGCAGCAGGTAATCTGTCCGCAGCCAGCAATACGGCTACAGCTACTACATCCAGCGGAACGGGTACAGCACTTAGCCGGACCGGTTGGACGGCAGCCTCAACACCGACTAGCGGCGATGTACCGGCGAACCTGCTGGACGGCAGTATGGCTACCCGCTGGAGCACGGGAACGGCGATGGTAGCAGGGCAGCTCTTCACCATCGATATGAAGGCAACGAAATCCTTCAATAAAATTGTGATGAACTCTACAGGCAGCGATAACGATTATGCCCGAGGCTATGAGGTCTACGTTTCGAATGACGGCAGCACTTGGGGTAGCGCGGTGGCTTCCGGTACTGGCAGCGGTCCGGTAATCACGGTTACCTTTACTTCGCAGAGTGCGCGGTACATTAAAGTAGTTCAAACCGGCACAGCTTCCAGCTGGTGGTCGATCCGCGAGGTGAACGTCTACAACTAAATTCATCATAGAGCGGGAATAAATTACACTTTCTGCTTAACGGCAAGAGAGCGTCTCACAGCCATTTGTATGGCTGCGGGACGCTCTCTTTTTCGTGCAACATTTTATTTTTTGGGTAAGTATGACGGTGCTTTATCACGTTCTTCAGCAGAATTGCGGTAGAAATACCAGCATTCATTTAGAAGTTTGATCTGACGGCGGTCCTTCCGATAATAAGCTTTCATCAACTGATTGCAAAGCCACTGCGGCAAGGGACTCCCTCCTCTGGCTGCTTAGATACAACAGCATATGGAAGAGCGGAACCAAAGGTGCAGCTGGATTTAATAGTGAATCATTATACTAGCCGATGGCTTCTTCCTCTTCATACCACTGCTCAAGCTGGGCCTGTAGTGCCCGTATTTCCGTCAGCAGCGAAATGAGCGGGTAATTCTGTTCCTGAATGGAGGCGAAGGCCTGCTCAAGCCGGTTAATGTAACCGAGGCCGGACTCCAATGTGTGTTGCTCGCCGAGCAGCTCCAGTGCATCGCATTCCGCCACAGCCAGTGGCAGATTTGGAACCTTGTCAGCAGTTAGCTTGTCAATCTCTTTATTTAACCGTAGATTAAGAGCGCTGAGCTGATAGGCGTACTCCTCCGGCATTTCTACGAACAGAAGCTCTTGTTGTTGCTGCATGATCACAAACCGCATTTTCGGCATCGTATTTTCTCCCTCCGTACTTGTCTTCCTTCTTGACAGTTTAGCGTATGCACAAGTTACAATTCAAGTATGGATCTTGATTCCCGCGGAAAGGATTTGTGAGAGCACATAATGAATGACATGACTAATGAAGAACTGCAGCAGTGGATCGAGCAGATATCGCGGGAGAGCTTTGGCGTGCCTTTTCGCCATAAAGCTTCATTTAATGCAAGACTGAGAACTACCGGCGGACGTTATTTTATGAAGAGCCATAATATAGAGATTAATCCCAGTCAGCTTACCGAATTCGGGCGTGATGAGACGGCGAAAATTATCAAGCATGAGCTATGCCACTACCATCTGCACCTTGCACGAAGGGGGTATAAGCACAGTGATGCCGATTTCAAGAATCTGCTGGCTCAAGTAGGCGGCAGCCGCTATTGTCAGACCCTGCCCGGGGCCAAGGCACGCAAGCCGCAGCCCTACCGGTACAAGCTTAAGTGCATTTCCTGTTCTACGGAGTATCTGCGAAAGCGCAAGGTAGACCCGAAGCGTTACCGCTGCGGGAATTGTGCCGGGAAGTTGAAGCTGTTGACGCTGGAATAAAGGAGCAAATCATAAAAGGGGTATTGATGAGGTGCCATACCGGTGCCTCTTTTTTTAGTTCCGGTTCACGCTTACTATTTTGAGGTTCAATGGCTGTTTGTATATTTTTCTTCAGGCAAGATTCCAGATATTTCTTAGCTAAATTAAGTAAATAAAATCTAATCTCTTCTATTATATATATGCATTAAACACATGCGTACAAATACACCTTTTTATGGATAAAATCACACATCGTCTTGTAAGCGGTGCCAACCTAATATGGAGGGGAAGTCCATCACATAGGTTGAGGGGGTACTTTTTATGAAGCGATTCAGGTCCGCATTTGCGGGTCTGCTGGCTCTGCTGCTTGTCTTTTCCGGTCTGCCCGTATATGGTGCAGCTGCAGCATCGGGGGACGGCGGCGGAACGGGAGCAAATCTTGTTCCAACAGGTACAGTACTTATCCAGAACAAATGGCAGAGCAATTACCTGTACGAAGCCTCCGACGGAACGGTGCGCTACGGAATGATTAACCCGGGCGACACCTCGGGGCACTGGAAGGTCACGACAACCGGAGGAGTCTCGCTGATCCGGAACGTGAAGACCAATCACTACATTACTGTACAAGGCAATAGCGGAAAAAGTGATTCATTAAAAGCGAAAGAAATCACCAGTGAGACGTCAGTGAATGAGAAGTGGCTCATTGATACCTCAAGCCGGGCCGGTTATATGGTGATCCGCAGTGCAACACAACCCGCTGGCCAGCTGACGATTCACGAACAGGACCAGCTGGGGTATGCCCAGGTCAGCTCCGATATTAATATTACCTTTGAAAGCCCGCAATGGGCCTTTCTTGATTTGAGCCTGACGCCTGTACGACTGGAAAGCCGTTCAAATCCAGGTTCAGTTATTTATGAAGATACAGGATATGTGCAGGAGGAGGGCAACGCTCACGGCAACCTTATGCATGGCAAACGTCCTTTAGGGGACACCTCGGCGCAGTGGTATATTGAGCCGGGTTCTGCTGAAGGAACCTTCAAATTCCGAAATCAGGCTACGGGACATTATATCACGCAGAATACGATTACATGGGCGGGTATATATTCCAAGGCTGTAGACCCTGCCGCCCCTGCCTTAAGCGAGTGGATTCAGGCGGAAGCGAATGACAACAATCCCGCTACAGTGGATACAGGGTATTATTCTTTTGCCAATGCAGCCCTTAAAGCAGGTTCACCACCCGCTGATGCATGGCTGACTCCGCAGGAGCCGAGCGATAACCATGTCCGTGCGAATAGTTGGCCGGGATGGGCAGGGAATTTTACCGCTCAGTGGAAAATCGTTACCGTGTCCAAACTGAAACCCGTGCGCATCGCGGTGTACACCTTCGAACAGTCTGTCTCCGATTATCTGTATGAAACCGCTGACGGGCAGTTGAAATATGGGGCTCTGAGTACTGACGGGGCAGAAGCGGACAAATATCTTTGGTATGTTGAGGATTATGACGGCCATAAACGCATTCGCAACACCGCCTCGGATCATTATCTGAAATATGACGGGGGTTCCATTTCGGCACAAAACGTGAGTGCAAGCTCAAGCAGTGACCAGTGGATATTCAATGAATCTTATGATTTCGATGATTCATGGACATTCGAGAGCCTGGGCGGGGATAACGTATACTTGACCAGCCTGGCGGAAGGCGAGGCAGATGCTGGAGCGGACGGTACCGCTTTTGAGGCGCAATGGCAGCTGGTTGACCCGAATCTTCCGGCCGGAGGCTCCGGGAATTATTACCGGATTCAGAGCGGCTGGCAGTCTTTTTATTGGTATGAAACCGACGAAGGCATATTGAAATACGGCAATATGCGCGGTGACGGGTCCGACCAGTGGACCGTCCAGAAATACGAAGGACGGAAGCTGTTCAAGAACCGCAAGACCGGTCACTATCTGAATATGGACAATATGACGGACGGACATCTCCGCGTGAGTCCGCTGGCGGACCCGGATGCTCCGGCTGCGGCTTTCCTGTGGAGTGCCAAGAATACAGGGGACAGCGTGTACCTGATCAGCAGCGTGCTTGATTATGTGCCGGGCCAGAAACCGGTCAAATATATATCGCTGCAAAATCTGACCAAGTACCCTGAATATGGAGTTATTAACCCGACATGGGGCAGTCCAAAGTGGAGATTGGTTCAGGTTCCTGAAGCGAAGCACGATCTCTTCCGCTTTAAGATCGGGGGGACCGGAGATGAAGCACTCTATTTGAAGGACGGACCGGTGCCTGAGCAAAAAACGCTGAGTGCATCCAGGCAGAGCGTCTCGGATTCAGTATATAATGCTGACAGCGGTACGGGACAAGACGGACAAGAAATGCAATCTGCAACTGCAGCAGGAGAAGAACAGAATCCACAGCAGGAAGCTGCCGGTGCAAAACGCCTGACCGCACTCGATGCTCCGGTGACGGTTGGCCAGGCAACTTACGGCGAGTTGGATCCGGATGATGAATCCTTCGTCTGGCAGTTGCAGCCGATCAATAATGCAAATGGTGCAGTGAAATTAAAGAACCGGGGAACCGGACGATACCTGTCGCTCCAATCCTTTGGCGATGACAACATCAGCTTGGAGAGCCCAACGATTCCAGTAGAGACCCTTACAACGGTTTATGACTCGTGGGGCAGCATCAAATGGACGGTGGATATGGATGAATCCGGCAATACCACCTTCAAGAGCGGCTGGGCAGGCCATTATTTGTACGCGGCAAGAGATGAGAACGATCAGCCGGTCCTCAGGGTCAGCAGAGCTGAGGGAATTGAAGCATCGGACAGCGCGCGTTTTATAGCTGAGGAAGTTCCTTATCCGACGCTGCCGGTACCGGAGGTTCCGGTACGGTTGAAGAATGAAGCAAGCGGAGAGTATCTGTACGAGAATGAGCATGGTGTAGTACTGTACGGCCAGGTGGCGGCAGATAATGGTTATTCCCACTGGATGATTTCCACGGAAGACGGCAAGCAGTATATTGTTAATCGGGGCTCAGGCCATTATTTGACCCTGAACAGTAATTATCCGTATCTGGACAGTGTCTCAAGTGAGCCTGCCGGTGATGGTTCCTCCGAGTGGTCATTCAGTCAGGGATCGGACGGGGTGAATTATACCATCCGCAGTCTGCTGGGCATGTATGACGACGAATATGTGAATATCTCCAATAAGAACGGCTATGCCGGGCATGGTCTTCTGCTGGAGACATCCAAGGAGGTACGCTGGATTACTGAAACTGCCCCTGCGGACTTCGTACTGCCGCCGGGAGAACCGGTGAACAGCGACACGGGAACACCGGTGCAGGATGACAGTAATATCATCCGGATTGAGACCAGGGACGGAGAGGTGCTTGCAGAGCAGAACGGTGCAGCGGTTCTTCTCAGTGATCCGGAATCTGCTGCTCATGTACAGTGGCTGTGGCGTGATTTTAACGGCCGCAAACTGCTGATGAACGTGGAGACTAAGCATTATCTGACGATTACGGAGAACGGAGAAGCAGCAGTTCTGCCGTTTGATGGCTCTGAGGCTGGACAGTGGATCGTAGAAGACCGGCTCGGTTATAAAGTCATCGTTAATGCGGCTGACGGAGAAACGCTGGACTATGATGTCACCTTGGTAGAGGTTTCAGATCAGCAGGCAGGTGCAGCTTCATTATGGAGTTTTACCCCGATTGCTTCCGATGTTGTATATCCAGGCGTAGAGGCTTTTCAAGGTGATGATGTGCTGCGGTTTACTGTTAATACGGAGCAAGCCGGAGAACATATGGTAACTCTCCGTTATAAGAACAGCGGAAATTCGGCGGTATCGGCCAGTGTGCTTGTGAACGGGCTGAATGCAAAGAACATTACATTGAATCCGTCAGGCGCATGGCAGCAGATTGAGCTGAAGCTCGCCTTGCGTGCGGGAATCAACACGATTGCACTGAGCAGCGGGCCATCCGGCTCGGATTCAGTAGCTGTTGACAGCCTGACGCTTAAGAACAGCGTGAACAAGGATTACCGCGGTGCTACTCTTCCTTATATTACGTACGAAGCTGAGGATGCGGCTACTAACGGAACCGTTATCAGCCCGTCGCGCAAATACCGCACGATTGCCTCGGAATCTTCCGGACGGCAGGCTGTAAGTCTGAATCAGGAAGGTGATTACGTTCAATTCACATTGGCTGAAGCTGCCAATTCACTAGTGCTGCGCTACTCCATTCCAGATAGCCCGGATGGCGCAGGCGCCAATGATACATTAACTCTGTATGTGGACGGTGTTAAGAGCAAGCTGCATCTGACTTCCAAATATGCCTGGGAATACGGCAGCTACCCATGGTCTAATGATCCCAAGCAGGGCAGTGCGCACCGGTTCTACGACGAAATTCATGAGCTGATCGGCAGTGCGCCGGCAGGAGCAGAGATTAAGCTGGTAAAAGAAGCAGATGACGAAGCCTCCACCTACGTTATTGATTTAGTGGATATGGAGCAGATTGCTCCAGCGATTGACATGCCTGCGGGCTTCCTGTCTGTTACTGACTTCGGAGCCGTTTCAGGCGATGATGAGGATGATACTGCGGCGTTTAAGGCTGCACTCGTCCAAGCGACAGCAGAAGGTAAGGGAGTATGGTTCCCGGAAGGTTCTTTTGATGTAGGAGATGGCCTTCTGGATCTGCAGTCCGCGGAAATCCGCGGTGCAGGCATGTGGTATACCACATTGAAAGGAGCTAAGTTCTTTGGACACGGCGGCAAGGTAGGGGTCTATGACCTGATGATTGACGGGGGTATTAATATCCGGGAGGATGAAGCCTACACGAATGCCTTTCATGGTGCTTTTGGCCAGGGCTCACTGATCCAGAATGTTTGGATCGAGCACACCAAAGCGGGTTTGTGGTTGACCCAGCCGGTTCATGAAACCGCGCGTACTAACGGGCTTCATCTGGTTGGACTCCGCATTCGCAATCTGATGGCCGACGGTATTAACTTTGCGGTGGGCACATCCGGCAGCATGATAGAGCAGAGCGATATCCGTTACCCTGGCGATGACGGAATTGCCATGTGGTCCTTCACTGATGATAAGCTGAAGGACGTGAACGGCAGCGAACGCACGCCAAGCGTCAATAATACGGCGCGGTTTAATACCGTATCTCTGCCGTGGCTTGCGGACAATATCGTTGTATTCGGCGGTAAAGACAACAAAATCCAGGATAACATTGCCAAGGATACGATAACTAATGGTGCCGGGATCGCGGTTTCAACCCGATTCACGGCGGAACCGTTTGACGGAATCACTGTCGTGGAGCGCAATACGCTGATCCGCACAGGCAGCTATGACTCTGGTTATGACATCAATCTCGGTGCGATCTGGCTGTACGCCGGAGAAGGGAATATGGACAGTACAATTATAGTGTCAGACAATACCGTGCTGGACAGCACCTACTCCGGACTGATCGCCCACGGGGAGAAAACGATGAACAGCGTTATGCTGGATAACAACGTCTTCGACGAACTGGGTACGAACGGCATTGAAATTACGTCGAAGCTGCAAGGGGACCTGCTCGTAAGAAATGCGGTAATCCGTGGCAGCCGGATGGCACAGGCCGTGAATCCTTCTCCGGACTTTACCATCACAGAGCTTGATGAGGGAATCGCCACTGCCGTTAAGCCCTTCTCGATTGAGCTGGAAGACGGACAAACCGAAGCCTTTATTATGAAAAAAGGAGACTCGTCTGCCATTCGGCTTCTGGATAAAGACGGGCAGGAAATCACTGACGGAATAACGGTTACTTTTACCGCGAACAATGGGATAGCTGCCTACCAGAACGGCAGACTGAAGGCTGTCGGCGAAGGCCAGGCCACCTTCTTTGTTCACATGGGCAATAAAGAAAGATACTATTCAATTGTTGTTCTGCCGAATGGCGTCGCACCTGAAGGACCGGGTGGAGGGACGCCGTCAGCTCCACAGACCAGTCCAGCTCCGGGCATCGACACCTCTGTATTTGATGCGCTGCTTAAAGTGCCTTTAACTTCCGGTAATGCAGCTATTGAGGTTACCGCAGACAAAGATGGCAGTGTCCGGTTTGGTGCAGCCGCTCTGCACAGCGCAGTGGCTGCCAATTCAAAAGGCACCGTAGAGATTAACAGCGGCGGTACGCTGTACCGGTTACCTTTGCCGCTTGCGGAACAAGCGCTGAAGAACACAGGACTAACGGGAGGAATTCTTGAAGTCAAGGTAACGAAACAGACGGGCAGCCAAGTTGCAGATTTGACCGGTAAAGCGAAGGAGCAGGGACTGCAGCTTGCAGGACCTCCGGTCAGCTTTGAACTGAATGTAACAGACGGCAGAACCTCCGTGCCTGTCGGAAGACTCGGCGCGGTTCATGTGGAGAGAGTGTTTACGTTGGAGGGGGCTATGAACCCGGCCACATCGGTAGCTATGGTTTTTGATGCTCCATCCGGAACATTCCGATACGTGCCGGCTCTCTTCGAAACGGTTAACGGCTCGACCCGAGTGACTGTAAAGAGCAGTCTCGGAAGTGCTGTCATTGCGGTAGCCGATCACAGTGCAACCTTTGATGATGTCACTGGCCACTGGGCACAAGAGGATATCGATCTGCTGGCATCCAAGCTGATTCTGAACGGAAAGACGGAGGGCTGCTTTGCACCCGGAGCTTCTGTCAACCGGGCGGAGTTTGCAGCTATGCTGGTTCGCTCACTTGGCCTGCAGCCGACAGCGTCCGTATCGACTACCAAAGTTGATTTTACAGATGTTAAAGATACCTCATGGTTCGCGGCCGATGCCCGCTCGGCGGCACTGCTCGGCCTGGTTCAGGGATATGCTGACGGATCGTTCCGTCCTGATGCTCCGATTACCCGCGAGCAAATGGCCGTTATGGCGTCAAGAGCTCTTGAACTGCTTCATGATCAGGCTACGGAAAAGGACAATTCGGGACCTCTCGTCAGCTTCAAGGATGCTTCCGGCATTTCGTCCTGGGCGAAGGATGCAGTGGAATTACTGACCGCTTCAGGCATCATGAATGGTCAGCCCTCCGGCAGCTTTGCCCCGACAAGCAATACGAGCCGCGCGGAGGCAGCGGTCATCCTGAGACGACTGCTGACCGAAATGAAGCTGCTTAATCCTTAATACGTGCACATAAAGCCACAACCCGCAGCGGAGAATGATACCGCTGCGGGTTGTTTTTTACCCAATATTCAGGAACTCTAAATTTCAAGCGTTACTTTATTGTACCGATCGCAAGACTTACCTTATAATTCCCGAACTGCAGCAGGCGGTCCAGCACTTCACTCAGCTTCCCTTGATCTTCGGTGCGGATTCTCATCCAATAGCAGCCTTCACCGCTGACCCTGTGGACCTCAGCAACCTGCGGCTCGGACATAACGAACTGCCGGAAGCTCTGGTGCGCGCTGTTCGAACTGAGGAACACCGTTACAAAAGCGTGAACGCTGAGGCCCAGCTTCTCTGGATTCCAGAGCACTGAATAGCCCTCAATCACACCGGTATCCCGCATTTTGCGTATTCTTGCACCTACGGCCTGGCCGGTCATATGGACTTGCTCACCGATGTCCTTGTTGCTGAGTGTGGAATCTTGGATAAGCAGCTGAAGTATCCGGTAATCGACGTCGTCAATCAGCATTTGGTTCATTGAGTCTAAATCCTTTCAGAATGAAAGTAGAAGGCATGAATCCTTTTCAGTGGAAAATGTACGTTCATCCCGCCCGTGTCTATACTTGATTGTAGCAGAACCATATCATAAAAAAGAGGTGTTTGCCATGAAACTGCAGCTTGTCCGACACGCCACTCTATGGCTGGAATACGGAGGGGTTACCCTGCTGATTGATCCGATGCTCAGTGCGCAGGGCGAGAACCCGCCTATCATGAATAGTAATAATGACCGCCGGAACCCGCTTCTTCCGCTGCCCGGACCTGTTGAAGAATGGCTCTCTCCGGACGCTGTTTTGGTTACCCATCTACATCTAGATCATTGGGACACCGCTGCTATATCCCTGCTGGACCACAGTCTTCCGGTATTGTGTCAGCCAGGGGATAGCGACAAGATTATAGGGCAAGGCTTTACCAATGTTACTGCTGTTGCGGATGTGATGAGCTTCCTGGGCATCCATATCTCACGAACAGGCGGACGTCACGGAACAGGAGCCATCGGACAGTTAATGGGCAAGGTTTCCGGGTTTGTGCTGCGTGCTGAAGGCGAGCCCGTTCTTTATATCGCCGGAGATACCATCTGGTGTGAAGAGGTTAGTGTCGCATTAGAAGAGTATCAGCCGGATGTCACTGTGGTGAATGCAGGCGGAGCCGAGTTTCTGGAAGGCGGACGAATTACGATGGATGAAAGGGATATTGCCGAGGTGTTAGAAGAGGCTCCCGGAACAAAGGTTGTCGCTGTTCATATGGACTCCATTAATCACTGCCTGGTCACCCGTGAAGCTTTGACAATACGGCTAAAGGACGCCGGACTCTCCGGCAGGGTAATGATTCCCGGGGATGGAGAGAGTCTGGTTTTTTAGATCAAACACGTGGATCTGCTACCTACTTTTTATCCGTTTCAGGAGGAAAAATGTTATGTTAGATTATGTGACATGCGATTTGTTGTCTGGAATATCAATGGAAAATCTAACAAAATCGTAAACGATTACATATTACCTGTAATACCCTTGACTGACGTCAGGATTCATGTTAAATTATTTCTTGTTCATGTGAATGTTCCCTGATAGCTCAGTTGGTAGAGCACTCGACTGTTAATCGAGTTGTCACAGGTTCGAGTCCTGTTCGGGGAGCCATTACTTGGAGAGATACCCAAGTGGCTATAAGGGGACCCTCTGCTAAGGGGTTAGACTGCGTAAGCGGTGCGAGGGTTCGAATCCCTCTCTCTCCGTTCCGAAATACTTCCTGTAAGGGATGGAAACCTAATAATTAATGTATCAAACCAAAGAACCCTCTAACGAGGGTTCTTTTTTTGTTTTGTTCACAGTTCATAGAATTGAAGATTTTAGTACTAGATGATCTGTAGAAGGCATGCTAAAATAGTCTTTCAGGAGAGGACATTTGTTTTTCTGCAGTTCGTCGATTTAAAACTTTAGCAAATTGAAGGATCGAAGCTGTAAAGAGACAAATGTTATATATTTAATCTCACAATATCGAATTGTGGTTAGAAACGGGTGATAATCAAGTGTCTGAATTTCCGGGAAAATCTGCGTTATTCTCTCTATTCCTACGGTTTTCGGTGAATCTGACACAATAAAACAGTTGGTTCTTGTTTTAAATTTTGAACAATATCGTAACACCATTAAATGCTAGTGACGG
Source organism: Paenibacillus oryziterrae (assembly GCF_042610485.1). Taxonomy (NCBI): domain Bacteria; kingdom Bacillati; phylum Bacillota; class Bacilli; order Caryophanales; family Paenibacillaceae; genus Paenibacillus; species Paenibacillus oryziterrae. The sequence continues at coordinate 94,920 of NZ_JBGJZO010000019.1, forward strand.
AATATTAGAGTCTATGTTAATGTAAATAACATTATACAAAAAGAAGCAAGTGAGGCAGAGAAAGGTTTTTTTGAATATTGTAGGGAAAAGAGGATGGCGATGGAGTACTTCATTCAACAACTAATTAACGGAATATCTGTAGGCAGTATCTACGCTCTGATCGCTCTGGGGTATAC